>NZ_CALFPF010000328.1 GCF_937919775.1 uncultured Gimesia sp. | reverse complement strand
GCCACTCGATTGAATACGCAAAAAGCAGCTGTTTCATCATAGAAACAGCTGCTTTTTGTTTTGGTAATCAGTATTTTAAACCCTGCGAGATTAAATCGGGTTGTCCACACGCACCTGTGCCGTGGGGATTCGAATTCGCTGCAGTGTCGCCCGGATCTGTTCCTGGATCATGGGATTCAGTTGCTTCAGTTCCTGTGTGAAGACCTGGTTTCCCAGAATCTGATTGACGTTCAAGCTTGGTCGATTGCCAAGATGATGCTCAAGCTCCACCATGCGCACGGAATTTTCTTTCGTGGAACGACTCAGAAAGACGCGAATGAAGCGATCGTTCCCCTGCATATGCGGCTTTAACTGCAGTCGAAAGCTGGCTTTGCCCTGCAGGGCCATTTTTAATTCTTTTAATCGTTCGTTGATCATCATCTGCACGTGATCCGGCATGTCAACAATCTGCTCGCCGATTTCATTGGGATTGCCTTTGAAATGATGCGTTTGCAGCGTGTCGCTGTCGTCCTGATAACTGACTTCGACAGAATAAGCGCCTTTGACACTTCCCACAAACAGCAGACAGAGATTGTGAGTCGTTGTCACGGGAATCTGACTGAGTCCCAGAGGCAGACTGCGTCCCAGCGGATCAGAGTCTGTGGAGCGGGAAGCAATCGGACCGTCCTGTTGAGGTGGTGACTTTTTGGGTGGGGCCGTATTTTCGCCAGGTACCTGGTTTTGATCAACGGGACTGACAGAGAACTGATAATGTCGATACAGTTTCTGAATTAATGTGACTTCAATGATCTGATGCTTCGAAGCACGAATCACACCAAACTGGACTTTACTTGATTTACCAGCATCCATCACAAACTTGCGCAGCACATCCGAAGACGTAATGGCCTTGCCATTGAATGTGGTCAGAACATCAAACATTTTGAGCCCGGATTTCTGTGCAGGGGAATCGGGCAGCACGAGCTTCACACCTACCCCCTGGCCGGATTCCATCATCTCATTTAACTGTGCTGCCAATGCAGCAGGAACAGGCTCGGTGACAATGCCTACAAAATTTCGCAGATCGGTTTCCCCTGTCGGGCGGCTTGTCACCCGAAACTTCGCCTGGGGGTTATTGGTATTCGCATCCTGGGCGGGGTTCATTTTGGGCTGTGAGGAGTTTGCCTGTGGGGCGGCCTTTTGTTTTGGTTCAGCCTGTCCCGGTTTTCTTGCTTGCAGAGGAAGCTCATCGGCAAATGTCAGTGGCACTGCCCACAGAGAAAGAATGATCCCACTCACAAAAAACCGTCGATACTGCATCTTCATTGTACTGCCTCGGAAATGATTCAAAAAAGACGCCCCCCTTCCCACAGATCATGACTGACCCTGGAATTGGAAACCTCTCTTTTGTGGCCCGTATTAGAAATTCCTACTTATCCGCTATTCCTAAATTGCTCCAGTTCAGAGCAAATCAACGCTATTGGTCATTCCCGCCTTCATCACTGATTAAGGAAAGTCTGGCTTTACTGACGGGAACAAAATCAATGGTTAATTCAGGCATTGACATCTCCACATTAGTTCCCGTTTTGGGATTCTGAACGGTAATGTTCGTCCAGGAAAGTTCGGTTCGCTGTTCAATCGGTCCCAGCTCGGTGTTGTAGAGCGTGATATCAATCGATTCATGGACGCTTTTATTAATTTGAGGAGTCATCTCGATCGATGTGTCTCCCTGATCAACCACAGCCAGAGATCCAGGTCCCGACAGGGTTGATTCGCGGACGATATGGTTTTTCTCGATTGGCTGGTCTGGTGCAGGTTGAGTGCTCGGATGGTTGGCAACAGGCGTCGAATCTGCCGGCTGAAACCGTGAAAAGGAATAGCCGATGATCAGACAGACGCAAAGCCCCAGTACCAGCAAACCCAGTGTGAATTGCCGACGAGGTCTCTGTACGAAAGGTTCAGGCACGCCGTTTCCGGCCAAATGAATCTGATGGAATCGTTTTTCATACTCTGCATCTGAGATATCGGAAAGTTCGAGTAATTCGGGAGGCATTTCGTGCTGGAAATATTCGCGCAAAACACTCTCCAGCTCTTCATCATTCTCGAGCATTCCTGAAGTGTCAAACGGTTTCATGATCTATCCCCACTTTTTCCAACTCTTCACAAAGACGCTTTCTCGCACGAGAAAGCCTCATGTCAATCGCTGACGTCGACGTATTGAGCGCAATTGACATTCGTTTTGATGACCATCCTAGTGCATAACGAAGGACGAGAACCTCACGATCCTCGGCTCGAAGTTGACGAAGTGATTGGCGGACTCTGCTGTTTCTCTCTTTTATCTCCAGATCTTCTAACGGATCTGAATGCTGACCTACAATATTATCCAAAAAATCGGCAGGCCTGGCTGCATGGTTTTGCCGACGTGCAAAATCACGCAACCAATTTTGAGCAACAGTCAAAACCCAGGCCCGGATATTTCGTATTGACTTGACTTCTTGAGATTGTAAACGTACGAATGCCTCTTGGAGTGCGTCATAAGCACGATCCGAGTCAGAGCATTGAGCATAAAGTAGTGCCCAAATTTCTCGACCTTCACGTAAATATACCGCCTCAATTTCTGCGGACCACTGATGGGCCTGCTTCTCGGGCATGCAAATTCCAATACGTTAGAATGAGGGTGAATCTAAGTTTATTGGAGAGTGTTAATGGCTCTGATTGTGTTCGCCAGCTTAACAACACTCGATTAACTCACATGCACTAGAATAGACGGAATCCGGACCAGAATCTAACGTCCTTTCAAGATAATTCCGGTTTCCGCACAGATTCGAAGCCCCTCTCCCGCTACCCTTTAACAAGCGAATTTTTGAACGCAGCTCAAACAAGGTTCGTATCATGTTAAATCATAACGGGTTACGATAAGCTTCCTATCTTATCTACTCCGGTTTCCTGCCTGTCGGGATTTTGCGTTAAGTTCAAAATAACCGTCACAAAATCTGTTCCTGTCAGTTAGTTTCTAAGAGGACGTAAAATCACTCTGCGCCCGGAAAGTGGACTATTGAATTCCGGAAAACGGCACAGGCTCCAGATACCAGTTGGTGATCTTGGAAACGGTCCCCTTGTATTTGTCCAGCTTCTTCATCCGATCCCACTCGGGATGAGCGCGAAAGCCGTCCCAGTGTTTGTCGTGATCTTCACGCTTCGGTGCGGACAGCATGTAGGTCAAATTAGGAACATCAGCGCCAATCAGCGTCTCACCAAAGAAAACCGGACCCAGTTTGACGTCGCGCATGATGTCAATCTCGCCGGAATTGAACATGTCCACTTTGAGACGGGCCAGTTTTTGATTGCTGCTCTCATAGGTCCGCAGCTCAAACAGGTGGGGGCCGTCCCCTTCAGGAACTTCCAGGACGGGCATGCCGTTGAAGGCTTTCATCAGCCGGCTTTCAATTCGACTGTAGGCGGGCGATTTCACAGGCAATGCGAAAAACGCTTCGGCTGATTTATGATAGGCGGCGTCTTTTTCCAGAACATCGTTCAATGCAGAAAACTGTTCCAGAGACTTATAGGGAATCAAGACATACAACGAGTGATCACCTTTGCCGTCCACTTCCTTAAACACGCCGACACGGCTGATGCCCTGCCGTTTCAATGCCGGCAGCAGTGCCTGTTCCAGATAGTCACTCACAAGTTTCTGGTTGTCTGCATCCGCGATGCGGTAGGTGCGCAGTTCATAATATTCCTGACTCGGTTTCGGCTCTGCAGACCCGGCGGTCTGCCCGAAACCCAGAGCCACGGCGGCCACCACGGTGCCTGCTAAAAACTGTCGGCGGTCTGTTTTATGATTCATAAGATTCCTCGTTTCAATTTGATATTTAAATAGACTGGCGATCGACTTGTGTGGTGACGCCCTTATGGATTGACCGGTGCCAGAATGCGCGATGCGTGGTTCGGGCTGTGATGAATTTTGTTTTTCGCCACGACCACTTTCTCCGGAAATTCAATCGTGATCGGCTCGCCCGTATTCGGATTCGGTTCGTAAAACGGCGCGCCTGTGGAAGCCACTGTCACACGAATCTTGTGCCCTTTATTAAACACCTGACTCAGCCAGCCCACGTCAAACGCCACTTTATAAACCTTGCCGGGTTCCATGAATACCTGTTGCTCAAAGCCGTCGCGGTAGCGGCCTCGTCGGATCATATCGATGATTAAGATCGAACGCCCATCGGGATAAACGTCGCTGACCCGCACGATAAAATCGCTATCTTTCGCCGACGAAGACACCAGCAGTTCCGCTTTGACATTGCCGGTCCATTCGACCGCTTCGGTGAGCGTATCCGTCGAGAAGGTCAGGACATTTTCCTGCTCTTCAACCACGCGGGCATCACGGGCTCCCGGGAAACCCCGTCCTTCAATTTTGTCCGGATTCAGCGGGTCGGCGATAATCTGGGTGAATGATTTTTTCTCAGACGGCTGCGTAGTCGATAACTTCCCGCCGGCATGCAGATAGTAAGGTGTTTCCGTCACGGGGATAGGCCAGTCATTCGCAGACCGCCAGACATTTCCGGGTGCGCCGGGCTCGCCCACCGCGCCCATCACGTAGTACCGCACGTTCGGGTCTTTCTCGATGCCGTTATCCACCCCTTTCAGGTAATGGTCGAACCAGCGGATCATCTCGGCGGTCAC
>NZ_CALFPF010000327.1 GCF_937919775.1 uncultured Gimesia sp. | reverse complement strand
GTTGCATCGAGCAATACTATACAATAGCATGGTCCGTTCGCAAGACACCGATGCCAGTAACAGTTTCAATTAATTTAAGAAACGATGTTTAAGCATTCTGATCTCGATCAAAGACAAGACGAAAGGGAGCAGCGACTGCTTTTGAGATTGCAAAGCAAGGGAGTAAAAGATGTCAGGTCCATTAATGTGTGGTTACTGCCACGAACGGCACGAAAATACACGAAACTTTGTGTTGGTGAGAATCGGATCGGGGTAGTTTGTTGAGAGACGCACTTCTCATTTTGATCTCTGGGGTTGGGTGTTTTGCTGGGATTGAACCAGCACTGTCGGACAAGCTGTAAAGACCGTACACATAGGTAACACACGTTCGGACACATGGGTAACACTCATGTAAACTGTTATGTAACTCTATTTTAAGGGCAAGCCAACAGTGGCACCCGATGAGCAAACAGATTTGCTGAATTCTTATTTTGCCAGGTCGAGAAACACGACGTGCGACGGGTTGCCGACGGCTGCGTAGTGGTTCGTGAAATTGAGTTTGCCCGTTTGTTTGTCGACTTTGAAGACGGCGACGCTGTCGGCCCGTTGGTTGCAGCAGTACAGGAATTGGCCTGTCGGATCGAAACTGAAACTGCGGGGGTAATTGCCGCGGGTCCATTCTTCGCCGAGGAAGGTCAGTTCGCCGTTCTTGCCGATTTCAAAAATGCCGATGCTGTCGTGCAGACGGTTGCCGGCATACACAAACTTGCCGTCGTCGGACACCAGAATTTCTGAGCAGAAGTTGCTCCCTTTGAATTCTGGTGGCAAGGTAGAAATCGTCTGGCGCGGTTTCAGCGTGCCTGCTTTCGCGTCAAAGTCGAACAGAACCAGGGTCGAACCCTCTTCCTGAATGGAATAGAACCAGCGTCCGTTGGGATGGAAATGGAAGTGCCGCGGACCGTCGCCGGGAGGGAGCGAGATGGAAGGGAGATCGTTGGCGGTCAGCTTGCCTGTTTTTTCGTCGAACTTCCAGATAAAGATTTTATCCAGACCCAGATCGACGTGCAGCACGAAGCGTCCTGAGGGATCGGCTTGAATCATATGTGCGTGTGTGTGATCGTGTCCGCTGAAGGCGAAGCTGCCTTCGGGGGCGTTCGTTGCGGTCGTCGGGCCAATTTTTCCGGCGTCGTTTTTCACATCGGTCGCCTCTCCCAGGCTGCCATCTTCCTGAATGGGAAGTACTGCTATGGACCCGCCGAAATAGTTGGCAATCAACAGAAAACGGCCCGAAGGATGAATGCTCACATAAGTGGGGCCGTCACCGCCGGAACTGACCTTGTTGAGTGGCTGCAGACTTCCGTCTTCTCTGTTGATCTTGAACGCGCTGACGGAGCCATGCTTTTCTGTGCCCACGCGGTCGGTTTCGTTCGTGGAATACAGGCGTGTGCCAGCGGAGTTGACGGCCAGACAACTGGGGCTGGTTCCCATACGGTGAATGCCGGCGGGGGTCATCGCCCCGGTTTCGCGATTGATTTCGAACAGATGAATGCCCCGCCCATTGCCGGGGGGCAGGTCAACCTGCGTGTCTAATACATCCTGCAGCGGAGAACTGAACGTGCCGACGTAAGCCATCAGTGGTTTACCTGCCGCCTTCGATGCTGCGTGAGCCAGGCTGACGACAAGCGGAAATGCACCCGAGAGGGCAACAGAAGTTTTCAGAAACGCACGACGGGACTGCTGGGGAAGATTCATGAGGGAGATTCAATCAGAGTAAGGGTATGGGAAATTATCAGGCAGCGAGTTGATTCTATTGTGAACAGAGCGGGCCTGAAATTCAATCGCAGGCTGTTTTAATCGGGTGCGCCGCCATGTAACCCGAGCCTGCGCCGCTATCGGCGACGGTTGGGTTCAACGCTGGCAGCAGATGACCACGTGTCGATTTCAGACGCAGGCCACCCCGCCGCGAAATGTGAAACCGGCGTACGGCGTAGAACAGGCTGATGTTCGCGGGACCCGCTTTGCGCAAGAGTGTTTCGTCCTGCGCGGGAGGGAGGAGATGCAAACGCGATTCGATGATCCGGATCTCACTTTTGCGTTGTGTCGAGCACGCGGAAATACGAGACGCCGGTTAGCCCGGATGCCAATTCCCGTACCTGAATTTGCCACATGCCGGGGTGATCATTTCGGGCTATGTCGAGTTTCAGCGGAAGTTGTCCCGCTGCCGCGCCGTAGTATCCACTGAATTCGGCAACCCTTCCGGCCGGATCGGTGATTGTGACTTCTAATGGGATCACCGCCGCAATCGGCTGCTGCGTCTGATCGACTACCGAGACCAGCAACTCCAGCGGTTGACCCGCTTGTGCCGTTTTCTCACCGGCGATCTGTACCGCGGAAATCGGCGCGGGTGTCACCAGGAACAGCCCCCCCGCACATGGTCCCAGTTGCACGGGCCAGCTGACTGCGCCCTCCGATTTCGTAGTCGCAACTTCGCGATGAGACAGCAGGTCATACACGTGCCCGGCGTCGCGTCGTATGGTCAGTATCGCGTCGCCTGGTAAACCGTCTTCCATGACCAGTCCGTGTTGTCCGACGTAAGTTCCAAATTCCCGACGATCATTGACGATAAATACGTAATCACTTTTCCCGGCGGTCCGGGTCCGTGTTACAATTTCCGGCGTTGAAGAACTTGCGTACCAGTTGTAACGCCCCTTCAATTCGGTGCGTAACAGGGCCGCATGCTCGAGAATCTTCGCCTGATCTTCCTGCGTGCGTTTGGTCCTTGTGTATTTGGGCAGCACGATGTCCGCTTTGATTCCCGGGGTCAGGTTCTGATCGCCAATCACAATCCCGCCCCTCTGCTGGAACGCCAGGATTTTTGCGACCACCGATTTTGTCAGCACATCGCAGTCGGCTAGCACGAGCAGCTTGTATTGATCGAGCCCCTTGTCGACCAGCGTCTGTTCGAAAATGATCTCCGGCTGCAGTTGTGCATGCAACAATGTGAGGTAGGCTTCATCGTGGTAATAACCGTAACTCCCCCGCCGGGCAAACATCTGCGACGTGAAGCTGTCCAGATAAGCGACATCGGTCTGACGATCGGGCACCTGCAGCAGCGTCGGGCCGAGTGGTTCGAGGATTTCGCGATGCAACCGCCGAAACTCTGTCTGCAAATCGGGCTGCGTGTATTTGTAGGCATGTGTTCCATCTGTGGGGACCAGTGACGACCACCCGTGATACATCAGCCCGCGCACCGGCCTGGAAATTTTGCTCCAGAAGGAACCCCGCAAATGCATGGGAGCGATGGAAATGTAGGCCGCGTCGGGATCATGATCGTCAAACGGCGAGGCAACAAACGCCTTGCCCGTTTTTTTGGGAGCACTTGAGGAGCGATACCAGAAAAGTTGCGTCATCTTCATCACGTCTTGAGGTACTTTCGAAGCCGCAGCCATCGCGAACACCTCATCACAGAAAAAACCCACCCGTAATGGAGAGGGTTCCGTGTAGGTCCACTGACTGAGAACATCGACTTCTCCACCCGAGCCGCCAATACTGGGAACGCGAATCGCGGGATCGTAAAATGTCCAGATCCGATCCCGGCCGTCTGCCTTCAACCCCCGGTGTAACGCCGTGTGTAACGGATTCCAACCGTCGCCGACCGTCCAGAACCAGCGGTAAAATTGCAACAGCGGATGATCGTCCGCCAGTACCCGATCTTTGGGGAAATCGGGAATCGTACTCCAGTTCGGGCCGATTTTATCACCCACCAGTTCGGGGATTTCCTGTCCTGAGAATTTGCGGTAATTCTCAAAATCAAACTTGGAAAAACTGACGTGCGTATCATCTCTCACTTCGCTGTTGATCAGCGCCGCAACAAATGCCGGATGGGTTCCATACGTTTCTCCAATACTCCGGCCAAAGTTTTCCGAAAACTCCACCAGTCCCGGCAGGGCGGCATTACAATCGTGCCGCTGATAAGGCTGCCCCTTGCGGTCCACTCGAGCCAGTTCTTTCTGTTTTTTTAACAGGTAGCCGGCGTATAACGAAGCCGCGATGCCGAAATCATTTGCCAAAGCCGTATCGAGCATTTGGTTGACTTCACGGACCTGAGCCGGACTCTCCCCCAGTATCGGTTTTCCCGCTTCCCAGGTTTTGTAAGGCGAAGGTGAAAATCCGAGGCATTGATTGAAACCCAGATCCTGTAATCGCGTCATTTCTTTCGCGAATTCGCCGGGGCTGGCGATCCCCCACATCAGCACCGGCATCCGTTCTGGCAACGGTCTGGGGACCAGCTTGAGTGTCAGGGTTTCTTCCCGCGACATGTTGTAGTCATCCGTCATGCTGATCTGCGCGTGCAATTGATAATCGTCAGGCCGCAGCGAGGTATCAAAAGAGATGAGCTGCGTAAATTCGCCCCCTCCCGCCAGTTCCGGTAACTCAATGGTACGATCGCCAAAACCGGAGCCGAACAGTCGCAGTTTCGCCCCAGTTAGCGGTTTTTTCTGCTGATTCTGAACCGAAACGGTCACCTTGGATGACGCTTCATACCGCTGCCAGACAAGGCGATCAATCGCCAGTGAAATTCTCAAGGGACTAAACTCGAGCGCTCCCGAACTGATTCGAACTTCATCAATGATTCCCGGAAAACCACCGTAGTTGCTGCCGATGCGATCGCCGATGCTTAACGGCAGCGAACCCGCTGCAATCCCGTAACGACCGGGCCGGGTCACGTTTCCGATAGAGGAACCATTGCGAAAAAACCGCACGGTCCCCGCCGCATCGTAACTGAACGCCACATGCTGCCAGACACCTTCTTCAAACGATAGAAAATCGGTGACGAAGGTCTCCGTATCTTCCCCGAAACCGAGCACTACAGTCATCCGCCGTCGTCCCTCCCGATCGGGGGAACTCAACAGCCATTGATAGTCATTCTGTGAAGCATATTTTTTATCCAGCAGATAGGCCAGACTCGCCTCTTTCAGTTTCGCCTTCGGCTTGATCCACATTTCAACCGTGAATGCCCCTGCAGGGCTCAGCTCGGGATGATCGTTGATCATGACGGAATGATGTTTGTCTTCAATCGGCCAGCCGGGGAATGATTCAATTCCCCCGCCAAACTTTCCCTCGGCTGCAGGAACTGCGCCATCCAGCTTACCGGACAGTCCGAGCCGCCCTGAATCAACCGTTTCCGATCCTGCATCGAAGCGCCAATGCCCGATTACCCGCGGCCCTTTTGAATCGACGCCGGAATAACCGGTCTGCCATGTCTGCGCTGTTGTTTCAGCACTGAGCAGCGGATCTCCCGAAACGAAATCAGAAGAAATCAATACTGTCATTATCATCAAACAAATTCGATTCAACATGGATCATCCTGGATATTGCCAAAGGACGGCATTGGAGAGACAAATGGGGAATTCAGTGGACAAACAGAGATTCAAGTCAAAGTGTGTTTAATTAATCGAAACTGAGTTGGTTCACGAATGATATCTCGACCGGTCAATAATGAAAAGTAACGTTTGTTTCCAGTGCACGATGATTCTCTGTCATTTCTGAGATCGCGCGAAGCAAGGTTGCTGGAATTTAA
>NZ_CALFPF010000326.1 GCF_937919775.1 uncultured Gimesia sp. | reverse complement strand
GAATTACGAAGCTGATCCAGTTTTTGATTCAATGTCTCTAAGGAAACCTTCAGTTTCTTCAGATTGGCTGTGATCGTTTCTTTCTGCCCGGGAAGCATCAGAATCAGTTTAGACGCAATCGCATCCGCCTGCCTGAGCATCAAATCTGGATCGAGCCAGATAAATGAAACCGTTCCCGCATGTGAATGAGCTCCCCCTGCACCATGACTATGCACTTCAAAATCGGGAACGGTAATCAGAGCCTCTTTCAGGGAGAGAGATGTTCTTAAGACTTTGGAACGGGGGAGAGACAGTTTTTTGACCCAGTCGGCAAAGTCGGCCCCGTTAGTCACAATCAGATCCGCATTTTGAATGATCTGGATCATGGCATCATCGGGGAGCCAGGTTTCGGGATCTGCATCGGGTGGAACGGGATTGAGAACCTGGACATCAGGTCCGACAAGTGATTCCACAATAAATTGCAGCGGATAATTGACCACGACGACAAGCGGTGTCTGATTTTCTGTCGCACGATTTTTTTCCTGCTGTGCCTGCTGCTGACAGGCAAACAGCGTCGTCACGGAAATCAAAGCTATGAATAAATAGATACGTTGCATCATCAAATATCACTAAATAAACAGAAAACGCATCATCTGATACGCATAAACCCGAAACGCGGCTGCAATGACCAAAACAAAGATCAAACTGGTTCCCAGAATTAAAATAATTTCGGTCAGTTGCAGTTTCCAGATTGTTGATCGGCTGCAACCTAATTGAAACATAGTTTGCCTTTCCCGTTTTCGCAGACGTAACGAAAGCACGAAAATCAAAGACAGTAACAATCCCACCGAAACGGAAACCAGCAATGTATTCATGTCAAATAATTGCTTGACGCGAAACACCATTTGCAGCAACTCATAAACTATTTCTGTCGGGCGAATCAACTGCAACGTCGCGTTATCTGTATCATATTTCCCCAGTAATAAGACTTCCGATTTTTCACTAAATGGGACCAGAATGATCGACGAGATAGGAAATGATCCGGTCTGGCCATGAAAATGAAACGAAGCCAGATTCTCATCGGTCACCTCATTGAACTGCGGGACGGCGGCATTCGCGACGACGCGTTGACCGTCCTGTTTCAATACCAGATCTTTGTCTGTCTCGTTGTCAATTGTCTGATGTCCGTGACCAATTCCGGAGATAATCCATTCGGTTTTTAAATCAACAAAAACGGCATCATCGTCCGGAGAACCCGCTTTTTCCAGTACGCCCACCACATGCATTTTCAGAGGATAATTCCCCGAAAGGTCGAACACATTGAGTGGGTCCGACATCAGACGGTCACCCGCTTTTAACTGTCGCTTTTGCGCTACGTTGGCACCGATGACACAGTCTCCCAGTCGTCTCAGGTTTGTCCCTTCTGAGACCACCAGCTTTCGAAATTCGAAGTAATCCAATGTCGTACCCACAATGGGAGCCCCCTGGGCAGTGAACCGGATTGAGAGTGGAATCGGCAGTGCATAGTCTGTTTCCTGGATCGTTTCCACTTCCTGCATGGTTGTGGGTTCCAGCTCCGCGCGGCTGAAATACATGGACTGCAACGCCAGATCGAATCGGCTCCCTTTGGCCCCTGCGACCAGGGGAGTCGTGCGCGCTCTGGCCATTAAATCCTGTTCAAACTGAGTAACACCAAATTGCAGTAAAACGGGGAGCAGTAAAGCCAGCGACACACACAGAATCAGAGTGACTGTTTTGAGTCTGTTATATGCTAAATAGCGAAATGTCAGCCTGAGAATCCCATTCATGCCGTTTCCACCACTTCATGAAAACTTTCAATATCGATGGTACGCTCAAACTGATCCAGCAGACGGTCATCATGAGTCACCATGATCAGAGTGGCTTTCGTACTGGCCGCATGTTCGATCAACAAATCACGAATCAAACGCTTATTGGCCGGGTCCAGGTTTCCTGTAGGCTCATCCGCTAACAGGATGTGAGGCTGAGGTAACAGCGCCCGACAAATCGCGACCCGCTGCCGTTCCCCTTGCGAGATCTGGTCGATTCGAGCCTGGAAATACTGGTCGATCTGCATAGAAGTCGCCAGTTCCCGGGCACGATCCTGCACACTTTGATCCAGTTGCAGTGTCCCATTAATAAAGTATGGAAGCAGAATATTTTCATGGACATTCAGATAATCGATCAATTCGAATTCCTGAAAAACGAAACCAATTCTGGAAATGCGATAGGCACGTCGCTGGCTGTCATTCAGCGTTTTCAAATTGATTCCGCAAGAAGTCAGCGTTCCCTGATTCGGAATCAGAATCCCTGAAATCAAATTCAACAGTGTCGTCTTACCACAACCGCTGGGACCAATCACGGCGACTTTTTCTGCCTCTTTGATTTTCAAATCAGCTATGTTCAACCGAAACTGTGATTGAGGATAACGGAATTGAAGCTGTTGCATCTGGATCATCAGGAACTCGAATCTGCTGACTTCGTTTCGGGTTGACCGTTTTCAGAATTGTCCGATTCTTCCGTATTCACTTCTCTCAAACTGGTCTGAAATCGTAATCGCTGTTCATCCAG
>NZ_CALFPF010000325.1 GCF_937919775.1 uncultured Gimesia sp. | reverse complement strand
GTATAATAAATATTCATAAAGTATGCTAACGTTTCGCACTGGAGTTGTTTATGGCTGTCTGCTTAGTTCCCGTGAATCAGGGTCGCCCGATTGTACTCGATAAGGCGATAATTCTTGTCGGACGCCATCCCGACTGCGATATCGTCATTACGGACAGCCCCAAAATTTCCCGTAAGCATTGTTGTCTGGCGATTGTGAATGACAGGCCGGTCGTACGCGATCTGGGAAGTATGAACGGCGTTTATGTCAACGGGAAAAAGGTGAATCAACAAGCCTGGCTCAAGCTGCATGACGAGCTGAAAATCGGCAACGTCGCCTATCATCTGGAAAATATCGGCGCTGATTTTCAGAAGAAAAATGGTGCGGATGGCAGCACGCCTGAGGGAGAAGATTCGCCGACCAAAGCGCCTTCTGTGCAACACTTCAAAAAGCCAACAAAAGACGTCGATATTTCGCAGCAGTTTCCCGTCGCCATTTCAGACAGCGGACAAAATGTCAGCTTCAATGAAATGCAGCCCAGTGATGAACTGGAAGGTGCTGACGACGAAGACGAGGAAGAAAATTATTCGGACAGCCACAACTTTGAAGGCACCGGCTCGAACGTCGAGTTTATTTCTTCTTGATCGGAAGCGGATCAGGCTTTACTTCAATCGTCCGGTTTTTCATTTGAAACAGGATTGGATGCCAGAATCGGAAGTGGGCAATCAACAGCAGAGTCAGTAACGTCACGCAACTGATCAACGCCCCGATCAGAAACCACCCCGATTGATAGGTCCAGATGACCTCATGTTTTCCCGCCGTCAGTTTGACGCCGCGGTACATGCCTTCAATGAGCTCCCCCTCTGCAGGCTGTCCATCCACATAAACTTTCCAGCCGGGATAATACAGGTCGGTCAGAATTAAAGTGTCTTCCGTCGGCGTGTCTGCTTCAATGATGACTTCATTCGCCCGATACTCTTTGATCGTCGCTGACTGTCCCGCCTCCGGCTGGGTCCAGGCAACACGACCGCGCGAGCCTTGCAGTTCATAAAAATAGACTGGCTCATCAAAGCGACCCCAGGCGGGATTGATGACCGCGTCGAAATCACTCCAGATCGGCTCGACGGGCCAATGTTCCAAATCCAGTTTATGCTGACTGAGAATATGTGTGACCCCGGCTTTACGGAGCCATTCGATCTGCTCGGGAGTCGCTGGTTCTTTGAACGGCAGCGGCTGTGGCATCGTCAGTTTTGGATCGAAATACTGTTCGGGGCCGATGCCCAGATACACGGGAGTAGACGCCACGCCGATCAATGTGGGCAGGTTGGCCCCCGGTGCAAACAGTCGCACGGGTTTTCCGTAATCTTGCACGAGTTTCCTCAGCGCGCTTTTTTGAAGCTGATTAATCGGAGGATTAGGAATGACGGCGGCGTAAGTCACATACCGACTGACCACCCAGAAGTCGGCAACGGTAAACAGGCAGACGAGCGACACACCCAGAAGTTTGACGGTGGAGTTCCAGTTCGCCACCAGCCGTTCCAGACAGACGCCGGCGATGACCGCGACGGCGAACGTGGTCACAATTCCATATCGGCCGGGGCCGGTGAAGAAGCTGAAACCGGGCAGGTGTTTCGTCAGCGGCAGGAACCAGCCGGGCGTGTAGAGCAGCGCTAACACTCCAATCACTGCTAAAAGTACAAGCCTGCGGTCGCCGGTCCACGCTTTACGCCACGTTCCGAAAATCAGCAGCAGCACGGCGGCGATGCCGAAATAAAGGTGTGCTTCCACCTGATTGGTGGCAGCGGTGCCCGGCGCGAGGCCGGCGTCGAGATTGACTTCATACGGATACCAGGCCCAGGGCGCAACAACTTGCGAGAGATACCAGACGGGAATGTGGCCGTAACCGGGTTGATGTGACAGTTCACCAACTTCGGCCCGCTGGCTTAACTGTTTCAGTTCCCAGGTCGGCGCCAGTTGGACTGCTGAGAGGGCATAAGCAGAGACAAAGGCCAATAGCAGCAGGCTGACCGTCAGACGTCGATACGGTTTTAACTGTTCGGTGCTTTCATCACGGCTGAACCAGATCCGGGCCGGGATGTAAACGAGTAACATCAACTGCGTGATAAACGCCAGATTGAAGTGGCCCGGCAAGATCTGCATGGCAAGTGCGAAACAGAGCAGAATCGGATAGCGCCACAAACGGGTTTGAAAAAACGATTCCACGCACCACAAAGTCAAAGGCAACCAGGCACCGCCGATGATGGCCCATTCCAGACAGATCCGCGAAGGAAACCAGCCGTAGGTATAAACGAGTCCGGCAAACAGAGCCGCTACCAGCGAATAACCGAGACGTTTCACATACAACGCGGTGAACACGAACGCCAGAATGTAATGCAGGATCTGAACGAAGTTGTAAGCCGCATTCACGGGCAGAAAGCGGTAGGCGAAGTAATTGAACGGATAAAAAGCGCCCGTCTGACTTTCGGCGACTAACGGAAAACCATGACCGATGTTCGAATTCCAGAGTGGAAATTCGCCCGCCTGCAGACGCTCGGCAAAAAACGTTTTCTGCGGGAAGAAGTAAGTATACAGGTCTCCGCCAATCAGACCGCCGCCCGACCAGAGACCGCCCCAGAAGATCCAGGTCAAACCGACAGCAGCGACCAGAATCAGTCCGGCAAATAAAGATGCACTGGGATTGGAAGAATCTTCAGGCGAACGCGAAGCGGTTTTTTTCTTGCTCTTCTTCGAAGATTGACTCACGCGACGGGACCCTGTGCTGACAAAATGAAAGGCGGCTGAATATTGATTGTATTCTAAGCCGCCCGCTCTGATGTCTCAACACACAGGACGCGGAACTTACTGACCAAACATGCGGTTCATGCGATCCTGGTGATAGGCCAGTCGCTGTTCGGAGTTCATGGAAGCAAAATCAGGAGCCCCGTTTCCGTTAGCAGCGGACTTCGTCGGCGCTGTTTTGCCGGACGTTTTTGTTGCCGGTTTGCCGTCTGTTTTTTGTGTGGGAAAGCTGAAGGTTTTACCATCTTCGCCGCCATAACTCATCACGGCAGTTTGATAGGTGAGATCGACTTCCAGGCTGCGCGTCGGTTTGATACCCAGTTCCTGCAGCACGCCATGATAGGCTTTGACGGCTTCGACCGGTTGAATTTTGTCTTCGACCAGAAACCGCAAAAATTGAATGAACGCCAGCTGGTGTTCGGCCTGATTGATTTTCCGTCCAAACAAGGCAACGCGTGCGCCGTATTTGCGGGCGTCGTAGATTAACTGGAACGCGTCAAGAGTGGTTCCCGCGGAGCCGCCCAAAATTCCGACAATCAAATGCGGATCGTAGGCGACCAGTTCCTGCATCGCCCGCGGTCCGTGATAAACCATCTTCAGAAAGGTCGGTCGCCCTGCAGTCGCCACGCCGGCCAGAGTTCGGGCGATCAGATCGTTAATAAATCCGGGTGCGGTATCTGCGGCGACGGCGTTGCTGGTATTGGGGTCAAAAATTTCCAGGAAGTGGCGAAACTTTTTACGTTCGGCTTCTTCCCGAAACTCTTTGTAGCGTTCGAGAGTCTCAAGATCATCTTCGAGATTGTTATTGAACGTGACCGAATACAGGCCGAGGTCGGCACCGTAGGCACGTTCTTCCGGTTTGCAGTCGAGATGCCCGCATTGAATATGATCCAGACTGGCCGAGCGAAACGGCTTGGCCGCCGGGATGTGAATTTTGCCGCCCCGAGGCACATGTACGTCGGTCGTATCATTGGCCCGGGCTGCGGGAGTGATGGGCGAATTGTCGAACAGGCGTTCGTCAATCGTCAGCTTTTCGCTGGTGCTGGCAGACATCAACACGATGTCGACCACTTCCTGCTGGATCACTTCACGAATCTGCTGTCGGTATTCCGCCAGCGTTTTGTATTTGAGTTCCTGGTCGTGTCGTTCCGGAGATAAGCCGGGCGCACCAATACCAAACGCCATGTCGGCGTCTTTGGCATCGGCGATGATAAATTCTTTCGAGCCGCTGGGGTCAGCGTGAATCGACTGAATTTTTCGATCAAGAGATTTTTCCATCAGACAATCATTTCAAATCAAAACGCAATAAGGTTGAACGCAATTGTAATTTATCGATCGACAAAATGCTTCGGATCAGCCGAGCACTTTATCGACGGTTTCTCTGAGCACTCTGCCTGACTGAGTGAGTGCCAGTTGTTCTTTTGGCCAGAGTTCAATTTCCAGATGTTTGACCACACCCGAACGACCCAGGACGGTGGGTACGGAAATGCAGACATCCCGCAGACCGAAGGCACCATTCTGCAGTGAAGACACAGGCAGAATCCGATGCTGATCCAGGGCGATGCAATGCACGACATCAGCGATGCTGACGCCGACCGCAAAACCGGCTCCTCCTTTTTTCTTGATGACTTCGGCTCCGCTGCCTCGTGTTTTCTTTTCGACTTCGGAAATCACTGTCGGGTTACAGCCGGGGAATTTGTCTAGAGGCAGACCGCCAATTTGAGCAGCCGACCAGATGGGAACCATGCTGTCGCCGTGTTCGCCGAGAATCAGTGTGGAAACCTGAGACGGCGGCACATCCAGACGGGCTGCCAGCATGCTGCGGAGTCGGGTCGTGTCGAGAACCGTACCCAGACCGATCACCTGTTGCGGTGGCAGTCCGAGTTCTTTCATGGCCAGATAAGTCAGTACGTCGACCGGATTCGAAACAACGAAGATAATCGCTCCCGGTTTCGTGCCGACGCGTTTGATGTCTGCCAGAATGCCTTTGAATAATGCGACATTCCGGTTGATCAGATCCAGGCGGCTTTCTTCGGGTTTACGTCGCAGACCGGCGGTGATCACGATCACATCGCTGTCTTTGACGAGTTCGGTTCCACCAGCGTAAATTTTCTGGTCGGCGGTTAACGAGCTGCCGTGCAGTAAGTCCAGCGCCTGGCCTTCGACCAGATCCTGATTCACGTCGACCAATGCAATTTCCCGGACGATGCCTCCGGCCTGTAATGCGAAGGCGGCACAGGAGCCTACGAGTCCGCCACCACCGATAATACTGACATTCATGATCAATTCTTTTCTATATGACGATGTAATGTGTGTTTAATTAAAATGCTCAGCTGCGAATTATTTTCCCAGTGCGGACATGACCTGTTCTGTGATCGCTTTGATCAACTGCTCAGAGTGACCACCATTGGCAGCAGCCGGAGTCGCTGACTGTGTCGACGGTTTCTGCAGGTATCCCGGATAGCTGGGAGCAGGTTCAAATGATTTCTGCTGAGGAATTCCTTCTTTATATCCGTCACGGAAAGCACTGTTGCCACACAGGTCGCAGTCTTCAACGTGGAAACGGGGATCATCGAAACCGAGTTTCTTCTTGAGATCGAGCAGTTCACGTGTTTCGGTTTCAGAGAAGTAACTGACGCGTCCCAGTTGCTTGGACAGCAGCAGGATGTTGCAGTAAGCGTCCAGGATTTCGGTTTTCCAGTAAGCGTCTTCCAGAGATTTACCAAAGGTGACGGTTCCGTGACCGGTCAGAATAATCGTATTGGTGCCCCCTTTGAGGAACGGTAACACGGTGTCGGCAAATTTCTGTCCGCCCGGTGTTTCGTAAGGTGCCATCGGAACTTCGCCCATGAATACTTCGACTTCCGGCAGCACACACTGAGGAATCGGCTCGCGGGCGACGGCGAAAGCTGTCGCGTGCGGGGGGTGACAGTGTACGACGGCTTTCACATCGGGGCGTTCTTTCATGATCGCCAGGTGCAGCAAAATTTCGCTGGTCCGTTTGCGGGTACCGGCAATCTGGTTTCCATCGAGGTCGACGGCACAGATGTCATCGGGTTTCATGAAACCTTTGCAGATCATTGTGGGGGAGCAGAGAACTTCGTTTTCGCCGACGCGAATCGAGATGTTTCCGTCGTTGGCGGCAGCAAATCCTTTGTTATAAACGCGACGTCCGATTTCGCAGATTTCTTCTTTCAGCTTTCGGTCGTGAATTCCACTGTTCCATTGATTTGACATTATTTCTGCTCCAAACGTTAATTAAAAAAATGTGTATTCAGTAATTGTGATTCGATTAGTAAACTTCGACCTGATCCAGAATCGCCGACACATAGGCGTCAATCGGTTTTACACCAGGATGAAAAGGAGCGGCTGCTTCTGCTCCTTCGCTGACTGCAATCTGGCAGCCAGGCGAAGCACCCAGCTCATCGTAAACGATAAAAGGTTCTGTCTTCTTCTTTTTCTTTGTATTCAGTTCGTCGCTCATTAAAGGAATCGCCACCAGCCATCGGGCACCATCCAGACTGGGATGCTTGCGTGAAAGTGTCACTTTTCCGATCACTTCTGCGATTTTCATAGTTCATTTCCTGCGGCAGGTTATTTTCCCTCGGTGGGAACGCCTGCGCTGACAAAAGTCTTGATTAGGTTTCTGAGTTCAATAAATGATTTCTTATCCGGGTTCACGCAAATCAGATTCGGGCTCATGTGTGTGAAAACGGTTCTTAAATGGTTCACATCCTGGATGGCGGCCGCTCTCACTTTCTGATTGCGATTGGCCAGGCAGGCTGCTTTTTCTGCCGCTGAAGCAAACAGGACCACTCCTGCTGCATCGGCGCGACACAAACTGCTGATCGCGTTGCTGGCTGCTTCTTCCAATGAAGCACTCAGTTCCTGCGACCAGCGTGAATTCGTCTGTTGTTCAATTGTTTTCAGTGCATTCTCAACGGCTGCCGAGTTCGACAGTACAATCGCCCGCCACGGTGTCCCCTGATTTGCTCGCGGAACGCCGACGGCTGTGGGACGATGCACGCTGACTTTAAACTCACGCAGATAATCTTTCGCAGCAGGCGTCAGGATGGATCCCGCAGCGATGCCCACAACCGATTGCCCTTTGGTTTTTTCTGCCAGCAGATCGGCGGTGATGACTTTCTCAGACAGAATGACTGAAGCGTTTAAAGTGGCTGCAGAGGGTGCGCTACCCGTGGCTTGCCCTGCCTTCCCCTGCCGGGAAAGGGCCGACAAAACATTGGCGACAACCTGATTGACCAACTCTTCAGTAAACTGCATAACGTTAAAATTCACTTACTTTTTTTATTCGATGATTCATGATCGACGACACCCAGCGTGGCCCAGCGAACGGGAGTATTATCAAAACCGACCATCTCCTGCACGGTGGCACCGTCTGAAGTGAGCAGGACAATATCTCCCTTGCCGCACCCCATCTGGTCGATGACCAGCTCAGGAAATCCGTCTGCGTTGCCCTGGATGTCGAGTGTCTGAACCAGCAACAGACGCCAGCCGGCAAGACTGGGATGTTTTGCCGTTGCGGTTGCTCGTCCTATGACTCGTCCTGTCAACATTGAATTTCATTCCTGAGGCGGTAATCTGCTGTTTTGTGGAGAGAACTACGGTTCCGTCCACGTTCTGTTGTATTAAATGACTCTGAAATGTCCCACAGTTGTGGAACGACGGAAACGTGTGAATGTCATTGGATTGGTAACTCCTTCACCGGTCGGAGTTGCAATGCTGAACGATCCATAACCTTCGCCGCCATTACCCAGAGCAGCCCCGCAAGGACCATTCTGCACGAACAGCGTAGTATCCATGATGCGGCCCATTTTGGTAATCGTTTCAATATTGCGTGAGTGGATCATGCTGGTGTGTCGGAATCCGTGTTCGAATTCTTTGGCCAGTTCAATTCCGTGGTTCGCATTGCGGCAGCGAATAAACGGTACGAAAGGCATCATCTGTTCTTCAGGCACGAACGGGTTGTTCGTATCGGTTTCGCCGTACAGCAGTTGTGTTCCGGCGGGGACGCTGACACCAATCAAACCGGCCAGGACAGAAGCGTCTTTGCCGATCAGATCACGGTTGAGCACAGCGTGTCCGCCTGGTTCTGTGGGAGGCGAGAATGCCAGCGATGTCAATTGAGCGACCTGCTGAGAATTCAACTGATATCCGCCATGCCGTCCCATCGCGGACATCAGTTCGTTGAAAATGCTTTCGACAGCGAAGACTTCTTTTTCGCCGATGCATAATAAATTGTTATCGTAAGCGGCCCCGATGATGATCGATTTGGCGGCGTTGTCGATGTCGGCTGTTTCATCTACTACAACCGGCGGGTTACCAGGGCCGGCGACAATCGCACGTTTCTTGGCAGCCAGAGCGGCACGGGCAACGCCCGGACCACCGGTGACGCACAACAGAGGCACGCCTCGATGATTGAAGATGGCATCAGCGGTTTCGAGAGTCGGAGTTTTCAGGATCGTGACCAGATTCTGTAAACCGGTCGCCTGATAGATGGCCTGATTAAAACGTCGTACCCCTTCGCAGGCGATTTTCGCTCCGCCGGGATGCGGGTTCACGACCAGTGTATTGCCGGACGCAACCATGTTGATGAAGTTACAGGCCAGTGTAGGCAGGCTGTGTGTGACGGGAGTAATCGCACCGATCACGCCGAAAGGAGCGTATTCGGTGATGCTGATTCCATTATCTCCGGAAACGGCTTCCGTCCTCATGAATTCCATGCCGGGAATACTTTTGATTAACTTCAGTTTTTCGATTTTATGATCGAGGCGACCAATTTTGGTTTCTTCCAGTTCCAGGCGACCCAGCTCATCGGCTTGTGAATCGCAGATCTGGCGTACGATTTCGAGTGCTTTCGCCCGATTTTCCAGAGAGGAATTGAGCAGTTGTTTTTGTGCTTCATTGGCAGCAGCCACTGCCTGATCGACGCTGTTAAAAACGCCCCAGTCGCCATCCTGCTGTGGAGCGGAACCGTAACCGCCGCGTTTGTTGAGTTGTGATAACACTTCCTGTACGACACTACGAATGGCTTCTTCAGTCGCCTGCATAATCTATTTCTCCCCGAGCAGTCTGGCTTTGAGTTTGAAGGCTCAATGCCGCTGTCTCAGTCTTTAAAATTTCAGTTTTGGTTTTCCAGGGAATAGTTTTCCATCTGGTTGCGAATCCATCCGTCCAGTTTTGATTTTGTTGGTATCGAGGCAATCATGACCAGCAGCAAAATAGCGACGGGCACAAAAGCCAGTTTCTGGTTTTCCACCAGCACGGCGACGAGATTCAGCATCGCGGCACCTTCCAGTAACGCCATTCCAATAATCAGTCGCGTAGTAAAAATCTGATAGTAAGTCCCCAGCATCTGTTCTTCATCCTGATTTCTTTCCGCTTTGGCTGTTGCCATTGCCTGACGAAACAGGTTCCGAGCCACGATGTCCGGAATAATCAATCGCAGTACCAGCATTAACGCTGCCATACCCATCCCCAGATAGGTGATGATGGGTAAATCGTCACCGGGTTTCTGCTGGATCCCGGTAAAAACGATGATCACTCCAAACGTCACCACACCCATGACCAACGCAAACCAGATGACGGTCATGACCATCTGTCGTTGCTGCAGAGTCGGCTGTGGTAACTGGCTGGACATGGAATGCATTCTCTTGAGGTCACTTATTTTTCTGTCGAGTTAAAAATTTCTTTGGAACCGATGTGAACCTGATCGACGATGCCGATGATGGCGGCGTCGATCGGCAGCGTTTTGGTTTCCGGTGTGAAGCGGGCCGAAGACCCCTGCACACACAGCACGACTTCACCCTGCCCTGCTCCCACCGTGTCGACGACGACAAAAGATCGTCCTGTAGGAGTCAGATCACTCTGGTCTTTTTCGTTGACGCGCAACGGTTCGACAATGAACAGCGTCTGGCCCACCATCGTTTCGGCTTTTTGAGACGAAACGATGCTACCGGTAATACGTCCTATAAACATCGAACCAACTCCTGTAAAATCCTGAAAAGGATAAGCGTCACTTCCGGCGTTACGAACGACCTTCGATGACTTCCACTGTTTGCCGTCCGACAACAATTTCCTCATTGGTCGGCACAACCCAGATTTGCACGTTGCTGTCGTCCGCCTGGAGTTGTGACTCTTCGGCGGCTGACTTGTTCCGCTCCGCATCCAGACGGATTCCCGCCCATTCCAGATTGCTGCAAACTTTTTCTCGTAAACTCACGCTGTTTTCACCGATTCCACCCGTGAAAACAATCGCATCGGCTCCACCGAGTACCGTCAAGTAAGCTCCCAGGTAATGTCGGACTGCAGAGTGAAACACACTGAGTGCCAACTCTGCCCGTGCGTGACCGTTGGCTGCCGCTTCTTCCAGATCGCGACAGTCGCCACTTAATCCGCTCATTCCCAACAGACCACTCTTGCTCGACAAATCCTCCAGAAGTTCCGCCAGAGATTTTCCGGTGGCCTTCATCAGGACAGGCAGAGCAAACGGATCAAAATCACCCACACGATTATTATGAGGCAATCCTGTTTGTGGACTCATTCCCAGACTGTTGGCTTTTGAGACACCGCCTTGCATGGCACACAAAGAGCTACTTCCCCCCAGGTGACAGGAAATCACCCGCAGGTCATCCCGACCGGTTAACTCAGCCATACGAGTGCCGATATAACGGTGGCTGGCACCATGAAAGCCCCAGCGCTGAACTTCGTATTCTTCCTGCCATTGAAAAGGAATGGCATAGGTACGATTTTCAGCAGGGATGGTTTCATGGAACGCCGTTTCCAGAGCGGCAACCAGCGGGATTTCAGGAAACGCCTGCCGCAGTTGTCGCATGGCCCGGGCATATGGAGGATTATGAGCTGGTGCAATATCTGCCAGCGCCTCCATCTTGGTCAGTAATTCTTCATCTACCAGACGTACGCCACTTAAGTTTCCGGCAAAGACGGCTTTGAATCCAATTCCGGCGACTTCATCGGCTGAACTGAGGCACCCCCATTCGGGGTTGGTCAGTTGAGACAGACACAAGTTGACGGCGGCTGCATGGTCGGGCACGTTTTGTTCGTGCTCTTCCCGATGCGAACCAATTTCGACAAAGCAGTTGCTCTGTGCTCCGCCGATCCGATCAATGCCGCCGCGTGCAAGCTGCACTTCAGCGGGCATATCGAACAGGCGATACTTGAAACTGGTGGAACCTAAATTGGCTACAAGTACTTTCATTGCAGGAATCCATTCTGTGACTTAAAGACTGGTGTTTCGACTTCCATTTCCCCGATCCGCACCACGTGTGTTTTTCGGGAAGAACCAACAGTACGCTGTCTTAGATAAAGTTTGACATCAGACCTTCAGAGGGGCGTGCGATCACGTGTGCGCCAACCAGTTCTCCGATTTGAGAAGCAGCAGCAGCACCAGCGTCAACGGCTGCGCGAACCGAGCCGATATCCCCTTGAATGACTGTTGTGATATAAGCACCACCAATTTGAATCTGGTCAACCAGAGTCACGTTGGCAGCTTTCAGCATGGCATCGGATGCTTCGATTTGAGCAACCAGACCTTTTGTTTCAATCAGACCAATAGCTTCTGAACTCATTTTGTCCTCAATCTTTTTAATTGTGATGGGTTGGGCTGAACCGCCTGTTGCTTCATACCAGTTGAACGTCAACTGGTTATGATCATCGTCGTTACGATCAGATTCAGGGATGTCAGCCGTCAATGTTCCTAACCCGTTATTTATTTCTTGGCAGCAGCAGATTTATTCGGCAAAACGCTGGCAAGTTCTTCGTGAGGACGTGGAATCACTTGAACGCTGACCACTTCACCCACTTTACTGGCAGCAGCAGCACCGGCGTCTACAGCAGCTTTGACAGCAGCGACATCACCGACGACAAATGCGGTAACCAGTCCACTACCGACCTTTTCCCAGCCAATCATCTGTACGTTGGCAGATTTCAACATTGCATCGGCGGCTTCAATCAGGCAGATGAGCCCTTTTGTTTCCACCATTCCCAGGGCTTCCATTGCTTTCGCCATGAGTCAGTTCTCCTTTTTAGAGATAGTTAAGAAAAAAACAGTTCGTCATTTCTTCAGAGCCGGCATTCGGTTCTGAAACATTATTAAAGCAATTCCTCTGCCTTGGAGATCAGAGGAATATGTTTCTGAGTTCAACCTTAGTTGTGTTTGCATTTGCAGGATTCAGGAACAAACAGATTCACTGAAGTCGCGTGATCCAGGTCGATGGCGTTGCCTTCATCGGTATCGATGTGAATTTCCAGTTTGACTTCCGGATTTTCACGCACGACCACTTCTTCCAGAACCGTCGTGCAGCCGGGAGATTCGACTCGCAGATGTAATTTATCGCCGTTGGCACAGCCGTAGTATGCACAGTCGGCGGGCGACATGTGTACGTGCCGGGCAGCGCGGATCACACCAAATTTGAGTTCGACAACTCCCTTGGGACCCATCAACACACAACCGGGGGTGTCTTTGAGGTCGCCACTGATGCGAATGGGAACATCCAGTCCCAGCGAAATTGTATCGGTAAAGGCGAGTTCCACCTGAGTATCGCCGCGGCAAGGGCCTAAGACGCGTACGTTGGGAATCATGCGACGGCGGGGGCCGACGACGGCCACGGTCTGGGTCGCAGCGAAGTAACCAACCTGATACAGGTCTTTCTGAACTTCGAGCTGGGCCCCTTTGCCAAACAGGATTTCCAGATGTTCCTGTGAAAGATGAATGTGCCGGGCTGAGATATTGACTACCAGCGGGTTCGGGGCAGCAGAAGGAGCCGGGGATGCGAGTCCTCCGAGCTGTTGTGTCAAAGCCTGTCGAACCAGTTGTTCAACCTGCGAGCGTGATATTGAATTTGTAAGCTGTGTCATAATAAATGGATCTCAATTTCTTGAATTGAATAAGAGTAATGTCTTCAGGAGAGAGGTCTTTTATGTTTCCACAATGGTCAATTCGATCCCTGCGTTTCGGATCACAGACTTCCATTTCTCTGAAATTCCATCATCGACGACGATATGGTCCACCGTATTCAGCGGACATAAATAGGCCAGCGCCGAATGGCCGAATTTGGTACTGTCTGTCACAACAATCACTTCTTCTGCTGCTTCAAACATTTGCTGTTCTGTTTCCACCAGCAACATGTTGCTGTTGTAAAGTCCGTTCTCTGTAATTCCCCCGACGCTGATAATGAGTCGTCGCACGTGGACACTCTTCAGCGAATCGACGGCCGTCTTCCCTAAGGCTACTCCCGTTTTGGGGAACAGGAAGCCTCCAATTAACATCAAATCTATTTGTGGCTGATTGACCAGCAGATTGGCAATCGGCAGTGAATTCGTAACGACTTGTAGTTCTTTTCCCACCAGTTGCCGGGCGACTTCCAAAGTGGTTGTCCCCCCATCCATCAGCACGGCCTCTCCGGGAGAGATCATATTGGCTACAGTTTGAGCAATCAGCCTTTTTTGCCTGGACGACATAAAAGACCGATCTTCAAACGTAGACAAAGATTCCCCACTATAAGCGGCCCCGCCACGGGTCCGTCGGATTTGACCGATTCCGTCAAGATACTCCAAATCCCTTCGAACAGTAGATTCAGAGGCACCCACAGAATCCATCAAATCGACAAGAGACACAAATCCCTTGTTTTCGACAATCTTTAAGATGCTTTCCCGTCTTTCGTCAAGCAACATTGACATGCAAACTCCTCCTGAGACGATATAATTCCCTAGAGAGTATGGCTCACAAAATGCGGTAATTCAATCATCATTTTTAAAATAACACCAGATCCTTTCAATTTCAATCAAAATCTGTCAGTTGTTTTGAATTTTCCTAAAGACTTCATCTTACCTAAAGAAAATATTCACCTTAAGCAGGAAATCGCTAAAGCTTCGCCAGGCATCCTGTTTTAAACGAGTCGCTGCCTCGATCGGCTGAGGAATCTCAGGTCTGAAACCGTACGAATCGATCAAATCTTGGGGCAATCTGCCGTGCGGGACCAAACCGGCTCTGCTCAAGAATATGACGATTTTACGGAATTGGCGGATTCCATCGGGCTAATTCTGATGCTCATGCCGGTTTTGCGTAAAACAGTGACATCAGCGAATCGGTAAGCGTCGATCAGAAATGAGGGAACCACGGGCAGGGAGCGCGCGTCGGTCGAAGTTGTCAGGGAGGATCATGGTGAAGCTGAAATTTCAAATGGCTGCCTCGGCAGCCATCGTCATTTTCAGTGGTTGTGCCACAGGTCCAGAGCGTCATACATCAACGCTGCAGGGTGAGCAGCCGACTGTGAAACGTGATTCAGCGTTAGAAGAATCGCCGTATGTTCTCGCGCTCGAAGAAAATGGTTTTGCTGAACCGGAGCGAAAGGTTCCTGAGACAGCCACGCGACAGGTAACCCACGAGCAGGAAGTCGAAATCCCGTTCGCGCAATTTGAGTCGGTACTCCCCCCTGAGGTTGATGCTGTAGCAGAGCAAGGCGCGGAATTGTCATTACAGGCGCTCGAAGAAATGGCGCTCTCCCACAATCCCACATTGATCCAGGCGATGTCACAGGTTGAAGCGGCTACCGGAGCTGCCTTTCAGGCGGGGCTTTATCCCAACCCGGTCGTAGGCTACGCGAGTGACCAGATCGGAATTGCAGGGACCGCGGGGGAATTGCAGGGTGCTTTCGTTTCACAGGAATTTGTGAGAGGTGGTAAGCTGCAACTCAGTCGTGCAAAATGGTCACAGGCGGCCCGCATCGCGGAAACGAATCGGTCAGCTCAATACGATCGCGTGCTGAACGATGTCCGCATTCATTTCTATAAAACACTCGCGGCGCAGCAGCTTGTCAAAATTCAGAAAGAGCTTGTGGCGAATGCGGAAGATAATGTCCAGACTCATAAAGAGATGCTCAATCTGGGGCAGACGAATACTCCCGGATTACTGCAGTCAGAAGTCGACTTGCGTCAGAATCAGTTGAACCTGCAACGCGCCGAGAACGACCTTCAGCAAGCGTGGCGGCATCTGATGGCGATGGTGGGCACGCCTGAACTGCCCCGTTCCCCACTGAGTGGCAGGCTCGAACCGACCGATGAAAAACTGGATTGGGAAACTGCTTATCACCATCTGATGCTGCACAGTCCCGAGATTATTGCGGCCTGTGAAAAGATAAGACACGACGAAATCACAGTGGAGCGGGAACGCGTTCAACCCATTCCCAATCTTCTGGTCGACGTGAATTTCGGTCACAATTATGAAACGGACAACTCCGTGGCTGGCGTCACCGCTGGTCTTCCCCTGCCCATTTTTGACAATAACCGGGGCACTATCGATCAGGCTTTGGCCGACCTGAACCGATCACGGGCTGATGTGAAGCGGATCGAGTTAACATTGAGTGTCAAGCTGGCTGAGGAATACCGCCATTATCAGACCAACTGGCAACACATCCAGGCTTATCAGAGCGAGATGTTACCCAAATCGAAACAGGTCTACGAGATATTGCAGAAAAGTTATGAGATGCGGCGTGCTACCTGGCCTGCTGTGCTGATGGCACAGCGAAACTATCTGGAATTACAGAGGCAGTATACCAGCACACTGTTAGAGTATCGTGTCACGGATATTTCCATTCGCGGTATGTTGTTGACGGGCGGGTTAACTCAACCCCCCTCGCCGCTGGGCGGTGGCCATATCAACTCTGTTCCCAAACCACGGTAATGGTTTCGTGTTGTAAGAATCAGTTTCACCACAAAACAACGATTCATATTTGATGCCAGTATTTGATGAAAGGCCTCTCATGAGCACTCCCAAAGATCGCAGAAACTTTCTGATGCAAGGAGCGGCTGCTACAGCCGGGCTGTTCGCCACCAGTTCCGTTTTGGCCCAGAAAGCGGAAACGGCTTCTTCGTCCGGCGATTACAAAGGTCAGGGCGGCGAATATCCCCGCCTGCATCCGGGACTGGGCGGGCCGGTGGGCAGTCCCACCGATCGGGGCAAACTCGTCCCCGGATTACGTCAGCCCGGACTGCCACCCGTTCCAATCACTGCGCCGGATCTGACAACGACGAGTGGAAAAATGGTGGATGGCGTCAGAGAATTTCGGATTCGCGCCACTCCCGTGCGCCGCGAACTGCTGCCAGGCATCTGGATGAACGCCTATGGTTATAATGATCAGTTTCCCAGCCCCGTACTGGAACTGAACCAGGGTGATCGGGTGCGGATCATCTTTAAGAATGAACTTCCCGAGCCAACTACGCTGCATTCACACGGACTGGAATTACCAACTTACATGGACGGTGTTCCCTTTGTGACGCAAAACCTGGTCAAACCGGGTGAGACGTTTGTGTATGAATATGACGTGCATCAGGAAGGGAGTTTTTTCCTGCACGCACATGTGGCGATGCAGGAAGCGATCGGCATGATTGTTCCTTTCATCATTCATCCCAAGGTCGCGTACGACCCTGTCGTGGATCGCGATTTTGTGCTGGTGACGCAGCAGTTTTCGATGCTGCCTGATGCGGACATTCCCAATACACAATCGATGGACTGGAACTTTATCACGGCGAACGGACGATGCGGTCCGTTTACGACGCCGCTGGTCTGCAAACTGGGAGAGCGGGTACGTATTCGATTTATTAATTTCAGTACCCTGCACCAGCATCCTATGCATTTGCACGGCCACACGTACTGGGTAACTGGGACTGAAGGGGGCCGCATTCCCGAGTCGGCCTGGATTCCCGGTAATACGGTGATCCTCGGCGTAGCACAGTCGCGGGATGTGGAATTTATCGCGAACAACCCCGGCGACTGGGTGCTGCATTGTCACATGTTTCACCACATGATGAATCATATGGTTTCGCAGGTAGGACCGATCATCCGGCAGATGGAAAACAAACACGGTTCCAAAGTCCCCGGTTATCCGCAGATGATGTCCAGCGCGAAGTGGACGCCGGAAGAAATGCATCAGATTACCAGTCGTCGTGAAACACAAGGCATGCGTGAAGGCTGGTATCATGGAGTGCACGGTTTATTCACGCTGCTGCGTGTTCTCCCGCCTGAGTTATACGATAAACTCATGACGACCGACGATCCGATTCCGCCGAACTCCAGCGCGCCCCTCAATCCGCCGCCGGGAAGTCAGACGATTTAGCCTGTAGCCAGGTTGATTGTAGTCATTCGAACGTGTCTCATACATGGATCACGCGCTCGTAAAATCGGACGAGTTTTCATTTGAGGAACATCGCTGCTGGAATTACTCTTCGATGACTGCGCGGCGATTGACGATTTTGATTTTGCCGGCGGCGAAGAGTCGGATCATCTGGGGATAGAGTTCGCATTCGGCCTGGAAGACGTTGGCAGCGACCTGATCCGGCGTGTCGGTCCCTTTCACGGGAACCGTTTGCTGGCCGATGATCGGGCCATGATCGTATTCATTGTCGGCAAAGTGGACCGTACATCCACTGACTTTCACGCCGCGTGCGACAACAGCTTCATGCACTTTGTGTCCGTAAAAACCGTGTCCGCAAAAGGCGGGGATGAGTGCCGGATGAATATTCATCACGCGGTACTGGAAATCATCGGGAATATAGATCAGGGAAAGATATCCGGCCAGCGTCACCAGATCCACTTCTGCCTCGCGACAGAGATCAAAGATCGCTGTGCTGAAAGCGTGAATATCAGGGTAATCGCGTCGGATAATGACTTCGCAGCGCAGTCCCGCTGCTTTGGCTTTGACAATGCCGCCACAATCGGGGCGGCTGGCAATGACCAGCGGGACTTCAATTTCCAGTTCCCCGGCTGCCTGTTTTTCCAGAAAGTTCGTGAGGGTAGTCCCGCCGCCGGAAATCAGGACGGCCAGCTTTAAAGGGCGATTTAAAATGGGAGACAGAGTCAGTTCCGCGTTCATGTTGATGGTGCAATATTCGTTAAAAGGTGAAGTTCATTCCGGCTGTTCATCGTCGGATTTTGATTCTGGTGGGAGTGTCGGTTTAGCGGGCTCGGGTTTTATTGGTTCTGATATCGTGGATGCCGGTCTGGTTGTTGCGGGTTTTGATTCAGGTTTCGACCCCAGCCGGTCAAAGCTGACCTGATCCTGGCTGGTCTGCACCCGTTTTTCTCTGAGTTGTTTGTCTTTTTGGCTGGCTTTCCACATCGCAAATGCGACTCCGGCGATCAGCACGATCAGCCCCCCGGCCAGCAGCGTTGAAAACAGTTGGCCCCCTTTTGCATCGATGGTCTGAGGAGACCATTCCAGTTGCTGCGCCAGAATCAGGGGGGCCACCCGTGTCGTATCCTGGGCATTATAAACATACATCTTGAAGAGGTAGCCGGTGACTGTGACATGGTCGATGACGTCGGTCCCCTGGGGCAGCCCCGCTTCCAGCGATTTGGGTACTTCGGTACAGATTACTACGGTCGGATTCTGTTGCGAGTCGTCGGTAAATAACCAGGCTTCATAAAGTGTCGTGATGCCGTATTCATTTTTTTCTGCAGGATAATGAATTAATTTCCGGACCCGGCCCGTTAACGTTACCAGTCTGCCTTTATAGCGGCTGCTGTTTTTGAAGATATCCGGAAAGAGGGGCAGCTTGAGCTGGGGGTGTTCCCGGAATGTTTTGAGTTCTGAGCGGCGTTGCTGCAAGTTGAATTCCGCGGCCTGTTTCTGATCTTTCAGGCTGGTCTCGCGCAGATGCTTGAGTACATAGTAATACAGTGCCTTTTCTTCAGCCCGAATGCCAAACTCATATTTGTCCTGAACTTCATTGAATAAAGAAGGAGCGAGCTGGTCCGGGAAAGGCCTGAAAGGATCTTGCTTTGGTTCGTCGGCGTAAGTCGAAAACGGAGCGAGCACGCCAATCAGCACTGCCAGTACCTGATTTCTGATATACGACCGCATAATCTACTCCCGGGGTTTCACTTCATTAAGTTCTTTAATATAAAACAATTATGACAATTGCATGCTGACTGTATTCTGTCGTCAGAGAGGCGATTTGTCGAGCTTAAAAATAATTGGTCCCTTGCGGTAGTGCGTGGCGTAATTCCTTATTTGACAAGAGTTTTTGGCGAGCAACGCCTCTCAGAGAGCATTGACACAAAACAGAGGATCTCTATAATTCCTTTCAGCAATGAGTAGAGTTACTGATTTCTTTTTGTTTTTCCGGGGTGAGAACGATCCCGGGAGCTGTCTATGATGTCAT
>NZ_CALFPF010000324.1 GCF_937919775.1 uncultured Gimesia sp. | reverse complement strand
GTCCATCTGCCGATTTCCAGTCCATACAATTTCTCCTGTTCCAGTTTATGCAGACGAAATGTATGCTTGACACCCTTCCGGTGAAATACGACTTCTTCCGCGCAGGTCGACAGGATCTTCTGCCCGAATAACGCTCCCTTGACTCCGCGCCTGGCGATTGCATATACGATGTAACCCGCCAGGCCTGCGACTATCAATACCGGCACAATCTCAATCAAGATAGTTTCCTTCCTGACTGGCCGAACGCGTTATCCGAGACGATTCCGGCCAACTTACTCGCCTGCGGGGTGCTGGAGGAGACGGTCACGATGGCGCGTCCTCAGGAGCGGGTTTGGGAGCTGCAGGCGGTGCCTGTGATTCCTCGGCCGGCTTCGCCTCATCACTGGCAGGGGGAGTTGCCAGCGGTAACGGAGGTGGTGCCGTTGTGTTCGGCGCAAGCGGGGCTGGTGCTGCCGGAGGCGTTGCTGCGGGAGGATTGGGACCGGGTCTCGCTGCAAGTTCGCTGGAACCGAAGTAATATCCCACAATCGTGCCAAAGATCCCAATCAGAATGATCAACACTTCCTTGGCTTTATCCAGCTGATCCTTGCGAATGGCTACGACGGCCAGAATCCCCGCTATCGCCATCGTGCCTATGCAGAACACGATGGTAATCATGCTCCGCGCAGTCGCCGGGTTGTCTCCGAGAACCCCCATCAGCCAGGCCAGACAGCCAACAGGCAGACCAATGGCGGCAATCACAATATACAACAACAACCACCGTGCTCCACCTGACGATTTCGTGTAGACTTCAGCCAGGGAAATCACTTTAGGAACTCGCAGTGGCGCCCTTTGTTCCAGCGCTTCGACTCGCTCCGGAATGGCAGTAAATTCTTCAGTCTGGATCGCCGCCTCTAACGCTTCCACGCGTCCGCGGAGTTCTGTAATCTGTTCTTCCGGAGTAGCCATGATCGTTGTCCTCGCTCAAAAATTGTGAATCAATCTCAATGATTAAACAGTACTGACCAGTGCCTGTGTTTACACTATCGAAACAATACTCAGACTTCAAGAACTTTTTTCAAGAGCAGGAACCCTATCGAATAAAAACCCTTTGATCCCACAGGATCAATGAAAGATTCCATGTCATTCCCACTCAAGCGTTGCCTCTCTAAAGTGGTCCGCTTCAAACCGCTCTGCACACGCCTTGCTGACCGTGTAAATCAGAAAGATGCGATGAAAATAGTTTCTTCAGAACGGATTTTGCGAAAAGGGACGAGCGCTGTTATTTCCTGCGACAGTTGAAGGAACGACACGAACAAAGTGAGCAGAGGAGTACGAACCCAGCCGGTTGACCAGATATTGACGCACGCCTCCTTCAAACCGGAGATTTAATGCGATCACAAAAACCACCAGCGCCAGCCAGAGAATGCTCGCAATGGTATAAATGATGGGTATCTGACTGACGCGGAACAGATTGAACACAGCCAGCGCCACAAAAATCAGACCGAGCAGATAACCGAAGGAAACCGGCAACGCCATACCAGGCGCAGGCAAACGGAATTCAGGATGTCTGTCTTTGTCGTCCACGTTGTGGCCTGTCTATTCTCAAGTCAGCATCGATTCTTCACCATACTTACATTTTTTTAGCATGACTCAGAGATCAAAACCTCTTTTGCAAAGAGAATGTCCGAACAAATTTCATTGCCCGGACATTACTCCATCTGCAGACGTCAATCAGAGCCTCCGATGAGGCACATTCACTCGTTCGGAATCTCCGGTTCGACCAGTTTCGCGAGAAAAACAAGCGACTCCTGCCAGCCGAGGTAACAGGCTTCGGTCGGAATGACTGCGGGAATACCTTCCTGTACGATGTTGAGCTCCGTCCCGCAGGAGACCTGCTTCAGGTCAACCGTCGTTTGCATTTCACCGACCAGATTCGGATCGTCGAATTTCGCCGTGTAACGGATGCGGTCGTGCGGTACGAGTTCGAGATAGGTGCCGCCGAAAGAATGGCTGTGGCCTGTGCTGAAATTCGTGAATGACATCTGATAGGAGCCGCCGACTTTTGCGTCCATCTGATGCACCTTGCCAGTAAATCCGTTCGGCGGAAGCCATCTGGCCATCGCGTCCGCATCGAGAAACGCGCGGTAGATTTTTTCGGGGGTGGTACGAAGCACGCGGTGCAACCGGACGGTGTTGGTGGTCATCAACAGATCTCCATTTTTTTAAGAAACACTTGAAACGGGTATACGCCGGAAGATGGCGTAAAGTAGTCGAACAGGCAGAGGCGATTTCGACAACGTCCGGCAAATAATTTGTATTTTATGGAAAGATTTCACATCTAATGCAACAGGGGGCCTTTAAGGCATCGTGTTCGCAGCCCCGTCTGTGAGCGACAGGGAGCAACAAGCTGGTTTTTTAAACGTTTCAGGAAGCAGACGCAATATCTGTTGCCGGTGAGAGCCGTTGGCCAATCGCGTAACCGGCGATGCTGGCCAGCAGGCCTGTCAGCTCAGGCGGAATGGCTGTGAGCGTCGAGGCAAATGTACCGGGCTGTAATGGTTCGGATGAGAGCAGGAGGACCACAATCTGATGGGTGATCCACAACATGCCGCCACAGCCGATTGAAAGCAGACCGGGTAATTCGCCACGCGGACGCAGAAACACACCGGCCACGAACGGCACCAGCAACGCGACGAGCCCCACAGCCAGCGCGCTTTCCAGCAACTCCAGAATTTCTTCCGACATCAGCGCCAGCGGCACACTGGCCAGCGCGACGAAACCGACACTCAGTCGATTCGTCAGCAGCTTCCGATCGTCAAACCAGCGCAGCCGATCGAGCAGATTGTGTGAGAGCAACGCCGCCGGTGAGAGCATCGCACTAGTACACGTGGAAACCACAATCGCCACCAGCGTCACCACCAGCAGACAGATTGCCGGCGGTGACAGAAAGACTTCCGTCATCGCCAGAATCACGTGCCCGTCGCTTCCCTGCGGCAGATCTTCCGGCCAGAGCTGTCGCGAGGCCAGACCGAGCCCGACCGGCAGCAGACCAAATACAATATAGACAAAACCCGCCAGGATGCAGGCACGGGAGGCGACCGAACCGCTGCGGCTGGCGAAGATGCGCTGCATCAGATCCTGTCCCGGAATGTTGCCCAATACGCCGTTCACCCAGGTCGTCGACCACGCGAGGAACGCCAGCAGACCGGCGTCGGGCAGCAGCGTCCGCAAGTCCGCCGGCGTCTGCTGCCAGGTCGTCTCGATTCCGTCTGCCACCGACCCATTGCCCATCACTGAGGCGAACTTGACTCCCAATAACACGAGACTGACCAGCACCACGCAGATCTGAGCCGTATCGGTCAGAGTCACCGACCACATGCCGCCAATCATCGTCAGAAACGTCACAAACAACGCCGCCCCGAGGATCGCCGTTGTTCGATCAATGCTGAAAAAATGCCCCATAATCGCGGCCAGCGCCAGATACTGCGCTGCAATCCACGGCAGATAACCCAGAGCCTGCACCACACTGGAAACGAGTTCTGTTTTCCGGCCGTACTTCTGCGCGAAGAGATCCCCGACGGTCAGCAGTTTCATTTCCCATACACGTCGGGCGAAGAAGAGACCGGCGACGATGAGCGCCAGCCCGGACGCGAACGGATCGAGGACCGTCCCCCGCACCCCCTCAGCGCGGGCCGCCTCGCTGGAGCCAAGTACTGTCGCCGCACCAAACCAGGTCGCCAGCAACGTCCCCCAGGCCAGCCACAGTGGCAACCGCCGTCCCGCGACGAGGTAGTCCTCTTCATTTTTCACTCTGCTGCCGGCATACAACCCGAGCCCCACCATCAACAGTACGTATGCCCCCAGCAGAAAACCCAGCCAGAACGTCATCGCAAATCCTTTTGTAACTATGGTCATGCCCCAAGAACTGATCGTGAATTCTCTCAAGACAACCACGGTTGTGCCACATAACCACCGGCTGAAGTGACACTCTTTAAAATAAAAAATGATCGAAAATTTGCGATTACCCGGTCATTTCCGGCACGTGGCTTGACTGCCCTCAGCATCGGCCGTTAGGCTACCAGAACGAGCCGCATTCGCCACGCGGAACATCACGGCTCCCGGGTCCGTTTTCATTGATGTGAAGTATTCCCCATATGACCTTTGACTCCTTTACCGAGCCTTTTGCCGATTACCCGCTGTTGCAGGAACGAGTGCTCGCTGTGCTGCACGCGTTGCCCGGCGATGTGCAGCGTGATTTTCTGGATGATCCCCGTTTCGGAACTGCGATCGACAATTACGAACCGGGGAAGGGGTGGACCCTGTTTTTTCCAGCACCGGGGCCTCTCGGCGCGGGAAGTCGTCTCGTGGTGCTGAGGCCCAAGCTGGAGTTGGCGTCTGAAGCGTACACGAAATACATCATCGCACACGAGTTCGCGCATGCATTTCTGCGAAACGGCGCCTGGGGCGAAATCACCGACGTGGAAGAAGCCGCCGACGCCCTCGCGGCTTCCTGGGGATTTCATCAGCCGGCAACGTTCAACTAAGTTCGCGACCCTCTCACAGTACAACGATGCCTGCACAGGAGGAACTAGATGAAATCGTTAACGTTTAGCGACGACCTGCTTTCGCGCAAGCCTCCCCGTGGCATCGACGTCGACACCACGCTCGCCCACTTTGCGATCATCACCTGCCTGGTCGATCCCGAAGTGGTCCGGCCGCAGATTCATCCCCGCTTCGAACTCGATCTCATTGAGCACGACGGTCGCGAAAGGGCACTGCTGTCGGTCGTCCCGTTTGTCGATCAGGACTTTCGTTTTGCCAAAGTTCCCTGGCCGCAGTGGCGTTTCGGGCAGACCAACTATCGTATCTACGTCACCGATTCGGAAACCGGCGAACACGCCGCCTGGTTCATCGGCACCTCACTCGATTCCTGGACCGTTTCCGTACCCCATTATCTGTGGAAGCTGCCCTGGCATCGCGCCAAGATCCAATTCGACTGTGTCTTCGACGCCGCCGCGCAGCGCTACACAACCTACCGCATGCAAACGACCAACAGCTGGGCCGACGCGGAAGTGGAACTCACCGACACCGGACTTCCGCCAACGGAACTGGCCGGATTCGACGACCTGGAAACCGGTCTGGTGTTATTAACACATCCGCGGAAAGGTTTTTTTACCGCCGCGACGGCCAACTCGGCTCCTACTCCATCTGGCACGACCGCCTGCAGACCACCGTCGGAAAAGTAAAAACCGCCCGCTTCAACCTGCTCGAAAAACGGGGAATGGTCGCAGCAGGGGATGCCCCACAGATTCACAGCGTCCTGCTCCAGAACCAGACCGAGTTCACAATCTACCTGCCACCGAAAATCGTACGCCCTTCACAATCACGCCCGCTTGAATCGAAATGAAAGTTGAGTTACGACAGCAGTAACCTGGCGACGAACAAGAGCCGCGCACCGTTCTGTTCGATTTATTCGGCATTACATTTTTCCAAACGCTTGCTCATCCTCGCGCATGTCTTTCAATGCGCGGTCGACAATGCGTCGAAATTGACGTTCTAATTCGTCTGCATTGCGTTTGTCGTTAGGGAGCATCATCCAGCACATTTGCAGCGACTGACGCACGGTGTTGTCCACATGCGACGGGTTGAAGAATTCGCGCATCTTGTCGAGCGATTCTTCATCGTTGGGATCGAATTTTTGAAACGCCATTGATTTCTTCCCTGCCACTTATCTTGTGATTCACCTGCACAATTTTGTACATGATTACCACGAAGCATCAAAACGTGCAATAAATTATTTATTGTTCAAACGTGACGTTATCAGCGCTGGTCGACGTTTATAAGCAGATCACTGTACGGTACGTAAAATCGTACCAAACTGAAGCAGTCAGTCAACAGGAAGCTTTACAGCATCGCATGACTGCCGAAATGAGTGACCGGTTAACAATAATTACCCGGTCATGATTTGAACTGCTAACCCACTTCGCCGCCAAACCGGATCCGGAGATTGTCCAGGACTTCGATTCCCCGGGGCATGAATTCATTCCGTTTCAACCTGCCTTTAGCCTCAATCGCTTTTAGATGGCATGAGACGCCGTTGGTTGATTTAATCCCAAACGTTTGACCGATCTCCCGCACGGTCGGCGCGCAGCCGGTTTTGACCGTGAAGACTCGGATGAAACTCAGAATCCGCTTTTGTTTTTCTGTTAATCTTTTCATTTAGTCTCTCTTAAAAATGACCGGGTAATATGTGTTACCCAGTCATTGTTTGTACTGCTAAGTCACCTCACTACAAAACCGACTCAGGAGCTTCTATTTTTCATCGCCTGGTTTAGATGTTGACCAACCATCTTTATTGAATCTATTTATCCATTTTTTGACTACATCAGGCTCCCAATCTCTCCTTTCGAGGTCTTTCCATGC
>NZ_CALFPF010000323.1 GCF_937919775.1 uncultured Gimesia sp. | reverse complement strand
GAATACGACCTGCTGCAGAAATCAAGCATGGATCTGCACTTCATGAAAAAACGAGAAAGTCAGACTGCATGACACGCCGCCCTGTTTTCCGATCCCGTTACGGGAAGATTGTTTGCTCCCTCATTCTTTTCACAGTAACCGGCCGGATCGGATTTTCGGAAGACCAGGTGCCCCCTCCGAAATTCAAAACAGTTCAGAACCTGCCTTATGACGCGACCGTCAACCTCGGAAAACATTTTAAGAGTCTGGATCTCTACGCTCCTGCTTCCGGCAAGAATCATCCCATCGTAATCTGGGTGCATGGCGGCGGCTGGAAAATCGGTGACAAGCGCGGCGTGAACAGTAAGCCGGAGGCTTTCACAGCACACGGCTATCTATTGGTCAGCATTAATTATCGGCTCCATCCCCAGGCCACTTACGATCAACAGGCACAAGATGTGGCACAGGCGGTCCATTGGGTTCGGGAACACGCCAGAGACTTCGGAGGCAATCCGGACGAAATTTTCCTCATGGGACATTCCGCAGGAGCCCATCTGGTCGCTCTGGTTTCCACCAATCCCGCGTATCTCAAAACAGAATCCCTCTCTCTGAAAGCGATCAAGGGAACGATTCTACTGGACGGAGCCGGCTATGATATCGCCGATCGAATCAATACCGCTGACCCGACTGGCAAAAAGATTTACACGGCTGTCTTTGGAACGGATGAGAAAACGTGGAAGGCCGCTTCTCCGCTGACCTACGTCCGTAAGAATCAATCCATCCCCCCGTTTCTGATCCTGCATGTCGCACGCCGGGAAGACTCACGACGGCAATCGGAAAGCCTGGCGAACAAGCTGAAAGTGAATCAGATCGCGGCAAAGCTTGTTTCCGCTCCGGGCAAAACACACATGACGATCAACCGCGAAATTGGTCAACCCGATGACATGCCCACGCAGGAAATCTTTGCGTTCCTCAAAAGCGTCAGCAACTCCTCGGCAGCTCCGTAATCCTTGCCGATCAGGTCTCAAACGTCTTTTCAGATTGAGTCCGCTTGATGGTCTGCTGGAGATGCGGCTTGGTGGCTTTACCTTCCTGCAGGAGCGGGACATTCGCAGCGGCGGCTTTCTCTTTCTTTAACGAAGCGACAATCAGCGAGCCCAGGGGGCCTGCCAGAAGTGCCGGTAGAAAGATAATGTCAGCCAGTAGGGCAGCGGTGATTAAAGCAAACATCAAAATCCCAAAGCGGCTCACGAGCAGCAATTCTGCAGGATAGAGCATGGCCAGACTGATGCCGACCGCAGCGCTGGTCTGCCACATTGCCGGCCCGCAATGTCCCAGTGCAGCAGCAACCGCTTCACTCTTGTTCTTACCTTCTTCAATACTGATCTTGAACCAGGTCAGCAGATGCAGTGTACCGTCAACGGCAATCCCCAGCGCCACTGAGGCGGTAATCATCGTCCCGATATCAACGGAGACTCTCATCCAGGAAAGTAAACCAAACACAACGCCAATCGGCATCAGGTTCGGCAGCATGGTAATTAAACCGCCAGTCGGGCTGCGCAGCAGGATCATCATCACAAGCGCAATCACCACAAACGCCAGCCCGAAACTCTTAATCAGGCTTTCCAGCACCGCCTGTTGAGTTCGCAGGAACAGGGGAATCGTCCCTGTCACCAGATGGGTCGTCCCTGCATGATCACGCAATACAGACTGAGTCACCTGATTTAAGTCACGTGTGAGATCGCCGTAATTCAGGTCGCTCATAATCGCAACCTGAGCAGTAATCCGCCACAGCTCATCCCCTTTTTTCACAGCCACAGGCCGGGGACCATTTGCGGTTTCCTGTTCCAGCTCGACCGCCTCGTCGGCAATATACAGAAACGATTTGGAACTGCCCGATTTGAGGCTTTCCTTTACACGGCGTTCTGTTTCATTAACGCGTTTTGCATGCTTCAATTTTTGAAACGTGCTGGCGCCTTCCGCTAACGGCTCTGAAACAGGCCGAAAATCAGCCAGTGAGATCGATCCGCTGATTTCCGCGTGCTCGGCAATTTTATGTTGAATTTTACGCACCAGTTCAACGCGTTCCACAAAATTCAAGTTCTTCTGTGCATTTTCATCGAAGCAGATCACCGTATCAACGGGCGTGATTCCTGAAAGATTTTCTTCCAGAAACAGGTAGTCCTGAATCACACGAGAGGAATCCGGAAAATACCGAATGACTTTGGTTTCCGTCCGAAACCATTTGAAGCCGTAACAGGAAACGACGAATATCACCAGACAGCTCATGGAAACCAGGACCTGATGTCGCGAAAGAATTCGCCCGAACTGCTGCCAGTTTCTGGTATCGATCTCAGATGCTTTCGGAGGCTTCGCGGGCCATAACTCCAATAAAGAGGGTAAGCCGTACAACACCATCAACAGCGAGATCAGACAACCGATCGAGGAATACAGGCCGAAGTCACGCACCGGCGATAACGGGCTCGTCATCAGGGATGCCAGACCAATGGCTGTTGTCAGGCTGGCCATGATACAGGGAGCCCGTGCCATTTCGACAGCTTGAGTCACGGCTGTTTTCATATCCACATGCGCGGCATGTTTCCAGTAATTGGCGACATGAATCGCACCGGAAAGGGTCAGCACCGTCAACAACGTCGGCATGACCACCAGAACCATATTCATGGTCCCCCCGGTTAGAGGCACAATTGCGACAGCCACAAACGTCGTATAATAAGAAACGAGCAGCACCAGACAGGCAAGCCTGAGGCTCCGTAACATCAAAAATGCCAGAAAGATTCCAATCAGTCCTGAAAACAGAGTCACAGACCGTTTGTGAAACTGCCAGACCGGATAGGCGGTATTCCACGAAGACTGCTTGACCATGCTATTCAAAGCGGCTCCCGCAACAGGCCTGCCTCCCATATGGAGACTCGCTTCGGGAATCCCCGCTCTGGTTGCCGCTGTTTTCACGGCTTCAATGGCGGCAGCATGATCGGCATCGCCCGTATCAGATAATTCGATCGCAATCGCAATCGGTGTCCCGACGGCAAAAAAACAATCTTCAACCAACGTGGGTTGCGCCGAAGCGGATGTCTCTGCGGAACTGGCGTCCGACGACTCCGGAAGAATCTGAGGACGCGTCAATGAAAGAGCCAGTTGTTTCAACTGATTGGTGAGTTCAGCATCGGGCTGCATTCGAGGCCAGGTGACCTGAAAATCGTGGGCAGGCATGGCAGCCACCAGCGCTTTATAATCGACCTGATCTGCACTCTCATTCGCAGGCACGTCGATGACTTCCGCTTCCTGCGATTCATCAACCATCTCCACCCACTCTTTGAAAGCGGGCTTCACGGTAAGCACTAAACCCAGTTCACTCTTCGCTTTGTCGATCAGTTCCTGAGTCGTTTGTTCCTGCCTGTTCTTGCCGGCTTCAGTTAAGCGGATTTTCAACATTCCCGTCCCGAGCAAGACCCCTTTCAAACGTTCCTGGGCTTCGCTCGGCTCAACCCGGTACTCCACCATTTTCTGAATGGCGTCCTGAGGAGTCACCACGTTCTGAATATAAGGCGAGCCACCACGGCGAATCCCCTGTTCGTCGGGTTTTCCCAACAGCAGAGTCTTCAGACGTTCTGCCCGCAAATCGGTCAGCGAACTCCCTTCCCAGGAGAGTAGAACACGGTCTTCAATACCAAAACTATGACGGTGCCAAGCCAGCACTTTCGACTGGGGATCATCGGGAGGCAGCCAGTTCTCGACATTATTTTCCTGCCGAATCTCCCGTAAAACTCCTACGAGCACAGGAGTTATGAAGATCATAAAAACCACAACCCATAATGAGAGACGATGTCCCCAAGGATCGCGCTTTTGAAAAAACGAAGCCATTAATGATTCCAATAGCCCGAAGAGGCCTTATCAAATTAATGAATCTCTGCCCGTTAAGAACGAGAGTTGAAATTCATCGAAAATAGTTTGATCCAAAACTGCTCAGCAAATCCATCTGACTTGAGCTTTCTTCCCGAAAAAACCGGTGTTGTTTCAAATCAGATTTCCTGAATTGTCACTCTTTCGCTAAATGAATCAATCTCGAATACGCAAAAATAATGAAAAGCCCGCATCTGGTTCGCATCCGAGATCACTTTTTACGATCGCCGCATATCGGTATTTTTCGTCGTCGCGTCGGGTTGAACTTGTCGCAACACAAACCACATTTGTGTTTGTGATAAAGATTCTGATCATAATACCAATTTTGCGGATTATAGCATCACGAATTTGCGATCAGAGGGCGCCATCTCCTACAAAATCATAGAAAAAAGGAGATCCAGTGGTCATCCGGGACTGCCTGTTCAGCAGAGGATTGAGGGAATCGCTGTCAAAAACCGCTGAAATATGAACATAACCCCATAATGCCTGCCGACTTATTGCGCGGTCTCAGGATCAAATCCCTTCGCCAGTTCTTCGTCCCACTGATCCTGCAAAGGCCAATCGACGGCACAGGTTCCGAAGTCCGCCATATGCAGATATGTATTCAAACGATCAATTGTCGCCTGCAGAAGTTCTTTTTTGTTCCGGAAGATCGGACCATGACTGGGCAGCAGCCATTTCGCATCGCAGTCGCGAATTCGCTCTAACGACTTGATGAAATCAGGAATATCGGACCCGTGATGGGCGTCAATGTGCCCCACACATCCATCCCGATAGATATTGTCACCGGAGAAGAGTAATTCCCCGAAACGAAATGCCAGCTGGCCGTCGGTATGGCCGGGTGTGTGCCAGACTTCCAGCTTGGTCTCCCCGCCCAGATCAATCACGTCCCCTTCAGTCACTTCCAGATCGACTTTACAGGCGGGCATATCAATCGAAATTCCCTGCGCACTGATTTCTGCATAGGTACTGATACGATCTCCGACTTCAAGCAACCGGGCCGCACTCGGATGGGCCACCACTTGCGCGCCAGGCAGCAGTTCCTTGGCGCGACTGAGCCCCTGAATATGATCCACGTCAGCGTGGGTCGCAATCAGATATTTGCAGTTGGCCAGCGGAAAATCCATTTGACGGATCATCTCGATAATTTCAGACACGGTATCTTCATATCCGATATCAATCAGCAGCCATTCATTCTGATCGTTAAATACAAGGTAAACACAACACCCCAAACGCTGTCTGGCCTGATAGTTGATTTCGATAACGTGTGGAAATACTTCGCGTCGGGGTAACATTTTCCCGTAAGCTCCTCGTAGTTTAAGCTCAGTGACTGATATTCATTGATCCGGAAAAGAAAGACTGGTCGAACCCTGCGCAGGAACACCATTCTCAAAATTGCCGTCCGGCAGACAGGATGCCCCTCAGAGCCAATCTCAGTGGTCCTGCCATTCTAGGCAGGCCGATTCGCCGAAACAACCAATATCAAAGCAGATGTGGGGGTATAAGTCCGATTTTCAACAGAATGGGCTCACAATACAGAGATCAACGGGAAAAGCAGCCGTCGATTAAGTACCGGTTACAGAACGATTAAAGCTTCCAGTAATCAGGCAACCCCGGTTTTGTCTCGATCAGAATCTCCAGAATGGCCCGGCGATCTTCTGCGGTCAAGCGGGAATATTGTTTACTGTCATCCTTGCCCGACAGGATTTCCCACAGACGCCGATAGACAAACTCCAGAATCGGTCGAGGCAGCGCATCGAATGACTCTGAATAGATCAGATAACTGCACGGATATTTAAACAGCCTGCGTTCCAGATCAAAGTCCCGCAGGGAGCGTCCCCGGCGGTCATGTGGCCCTGACAGTGGAAACTCCGTTTGAAAACCGGAGACGCCACGAATCTGATCTTCCAGAACCAGCTCATCCGTAAACAGCATGTAATCTACTAACCGATTCGCAGAACTCTCAAAACGCCGTTTCGTACTGTCGCTCTGAAAAGACGCGTCGCGCTCCAGCATCTTGTTCATCACTTCCGCGTCCCGCTCGGTAATCCGACCTTCAAACTGAGCACGGGTAATCAGATTATGCATCTTCGCCTGATGTTCCAGAACCATCAACGACACAATATCACTGTGAGGTCCGAGGTAAGCGCTCGTATCAAACCATTTCTCCAGATCGACGGCGTTCGCCCCGCGGTCCCGATTAAGATTGCTGGAACTGTCCCCCTTGCGAAAAATCAGATTTCCCATGTGACGCATTTTTCCGTGCGTGCCCGACACATACCAGCCCCCCCACCGCTCAGGAAAGGGGCTCGATTGATCGCTGCGATAAGTCCCTTCACGAAACACCGGCATCCCATCGGGACCAGGATAGACCGAGCGCATGATGTGCCCCGGCACGCCCTGCGTCATTGACGAAGCGTGACACTGAGTGCATTCAAATGTTCGCCGCACAAAAGCAGGCTTCGCTGATTGTGTTTGAGTGAGCGTGTAAAAAACCGTTCCCAGTTTTGGATCGCTGGCAGAAACTTCCAGAGCGGCCCCCCCCTGCACAAAACCCACATACAGATCGTCGTTGAAATACAACGCGCGCGGCGACTGCGGATCGATGTGCTTCACCTGCAAACTGGTCTTGGAAAACACCAGCACCTGGGAAGAAACCGGGATCTCGAGTGACTTCAAAACCGAGGACAAATAACCGGTCCCTTTTTCCCGATCATAGTCCAGCTTGATCTGACCCTGATCCAGTTTTTTTTGAAAACGGGTAATCAGATTTTCCGGTTCCGCTTTATTATAATTGATCGGCGCTTCTTCAAAACTGACCTGCGCAAACAGCGCCGCAGGCATCTGCAGAAAACAGAACAATCCA
>NZ_CALFPF010000322.1 GCF_937919775.1 uncultured Gimesia sp. | reverse complement strand
AAACATCTTTTTTCAGTGATCCTTCGCCCGTATTCGGATCAACTTGCACTTTGACGGAGTCACCTGAGTAAAAGTCGGAGCGACGCTGTATCTTGCCTGTTGACTTCAAATAACTCTCATCGATGGAACAAACTATTCCAGTATCGGTCATTGATACCGCGTAGCCCCAGTGGCCGGATTCTTCATTTTGTGACATCCCGAGAATTGTACCTTCCTGCCCTGCGACAGCCTGAAGGTTATCATCCTCGTTTTCGACAACAACGACTACTTCGTAAAATTGAAATTGATGCTGCATTGTTTTTGTTACCTCATGATGTTCATCACCTGTTGTTGAGATAATAACGGATCGAATAAGAGGGCACAATTTTTTTCTGTCTCATTGAGTTTTTTTGCTACCACGGACGACACGAACAAATGGCGTCGTTCCCCTTTCCTGCTGACAGGTTCACTATTTTCAGCACTCTGAGTGAGAGTCTGTCTGGTAAAATCGGGTTGAGTTTTTTGTCATGTTTCTAACGGCGGCTAGCGCCGACCCGCTCATTTTCTTTGTGGGATGCCTGGGTTTATACCGGTGGTCAGGTTGTGTTTCTTCATTTGAATTTGCTTTTGTCACAGAAAAAACATTGAGTCGTGCAATCAAAAATGGACGGGAAGGAACCGGGGCTAACGCCCTGCGGCTAATTACGGATGCCTCGCGGTCGTCAGGGTGGAGTTGAGCGAGCTGTTTTTTTTACCAGGGAAGACACGAAACATCCTGGATAGCATACTGATTTTCATGTTCATTGCTTAAGCATTTTCAGCTCTCTGATTGCGAGTCTCTGCGGTAAAATCGGGTGAATGATTCACTACGTTCTTAAACGGCAGCTAGCGCTTTGCCGCTCACTTTGGGAGGTTGTTGATGTGTTTTCTGCAGGTGTTTTGGTTGGAACATTGTTTACCGGCGGGCGGCCACATAGGGCCGCACCCTACATATTCACGAGTTGGAAGTGCTTCTCTGATATTGAACCTGTACTGTCGGGCTGACACATGGGTTTGCCCCTACGAATATGCTATTGCTGCGAAGGTGTGATTTCTATGAATCTGTTATTGCTGCTGTCGGCTGTTTTTATAATTGCTGTTGATGCTGATTTTCTTTGGGGGCGGGGGGACGTCAAGAGGAAACTGCTTTTTCTTGTGGGGCGGGGCGTGGCGGGAGGGTGTCCTGATGGTGGGGGAGTGGGGCGGGTAATGTTGGAAATGTGCCGACGTGTGTCGATACTCATAACAGAATTGAGTTTCCATTTGAAAAAAAGTGCTGAAACAAGTGGTTTTTGCCAGGCGGGTCTGAGACTGGTTTCACTTCTTCACCTGAACCTGAGGAGCGCACGCGCGCGACACACAACTTTTGATAAACTAAGCAACGCCGGGTTCGCGTCAAGAGCGGTTTTAACCAGTGATCAAAACAAATCAGCAGTGTTGTTTCAGAACCAGTTCTGTTTGTCGGCGAGTGTGATGAACGGTTTGCCGGCGAGGAAACAACGGAGGTTTTCCAGTAATGTTTCCAGATGGCGTTCGGGGACGCGGGTGGAGGCAGCCGCGATGTGGGGGGTGATGATCACGTTTTCCATGTGCCACAGCGGATGGTCGGCGGGCAGCGGTTCGATCTCGAACACGTCGAGGCCCGCGCCGGCGATGTCGCCTTCCTGTAACGCGGCGGTTAAATCCTGCAGATCGACGATGGCGCCGCGGCCGATGTTGATCAGGTACGCGCTGGATTTCATCTGCTGGAACTGGACGGTGCGAAACAGTTTTTCGGTCTGGGGGGTATGCGGGGCGGCGATGACGACGAAATCGCTGAGGGCTAACAGGTCGCTCAAACGGTCGACGAGCCAGACTTCCTCAACGACGCCGGGGACTTCTGATGTATAAGGATCAACGGCGTAAACCGTCATGCCGAAGGCTGCGGCGCGACGACAGATTTCCGCGCCAATCGAGCCGACACCGACAACGCCCAGCGAACAATCGGAGAGATGCAGATGACTGCGATCAACTTGACTGACCCGTCCGGGTCCTGTGACAAAATCGGGTTTACCGGCCTGCCCGCCGATGGGCTGCCAGTTCGCTGCGGTCTGCTGGCGGATGTAGCGATGCAGATTACGGGCGAAGCAGATTACGAACCCCATGACGTGGTCGGCGATGACGTCATAAAAAATGCCGCGCATGTTGGTGAGCTGGCAGGGATGTTCGATCAGTTCTGGAAAAACGTAATGTTCGAGGCTGGCGGTGGGGGACTGAATCCACTGCAGGTTCTCGGCGGCGGCGAGCAGCTCGGGCGTGATCTTGCCGAAGAAGGCGTCGGCGTGTTTGATTTCGGTCAACGCTTCGGACAGATCTTTTGCGTTACAGACGGTGAGCTGGTCGGAGACTTCCTGAATGCAGTCCCGTCTCGTGGAATCGATGGCTGGGTAGATGAGTAGTTTTTTCATGGATGACAAGGATTCCATTAAAAATGTTCGATGGTGCCACTGATAATACGTTCGAGGCCGGCTTCGGTTTTCAGGATCAGAAAACCCTGATCGTCGATTTCCAGGCAGGTTCCCTGTTTTGTCTCCCGACCGGTATTAATTCGAATGGTCCTGCCGGTCAAGAGGCAGTACTTTCGCCAGGCCGACATGAATTCCGTTTTTTCGCTGGCGACGTCGTAGAGCCGATTCTCGATGCCGTTGATCAGATCAATGAGCGTGGTGGCCAGCGAATATTTCTGGCGGGTGGTTTCGTAGAGCGAAGTGCCCGTCGATTGCAGTCCGTCTTCCGCCGACAGGAAAGAGTTATTCAGATTCACGCCGACACCGATGACGACGAGCCCCGGTTGATTGGCGGCGGTTTCGACGAGAATGCCGGAGACTTTTTTGCCTTCCAGATAAACGTCGTTGGGCCATTTCAATTTCAGGTCAAACTCGGGGAGGTACTTTTCGAGTGTTTCGCAGACGGCGAGTCCTGTCGCCAGTGCGATGAGCGGCTGCTGTTCGAGAGGAATTTGGATCTGCCCGACATCGACGACGAGCGAGAAGGTGAGTCCCCCTTCGGGAGACCACCAGGAATTGCTGCCTCGACCGCGGCCTGCGGTCTGTTTTCCGGTGAGGACCAGACTGGGCAGACTGATGTCGCGTGCCGGGTTGGTCTTTGCGGGGGAGCAGTGCGTGTGCAGGGCCCAGGTATTGGTGGAGGCGAGACTTTCGAAATAGTCGAGATGCTCGATGAAGGTTTCCGTCTGGATTGCTTTCAAATCCTCAGCAGTAAACGGCAGCATTCCAGACTCATTTTCAGGAAAGAGATCGAACGATTATGAATTACGCGGACAAAGCAGTGAGAGCCTCTTCCCGGGAATCGTACAAAGGCCAGAGTGTCCCGACTTTAATGCACTTCAGGATATTCTGCATGTTGACGCTCGCGTTACAGAAAACAGCCTGTCCCCCGGTCTGGCGGGCACGCTGCAGCAGACGGATAATCGCCCCGATAATAATCGAATCGAGATAATCGACTTGAGACAGATCGATGACCACATTTTTCAGTTCCGGAGTGTCGAACAGCCGCAGAACCTTATTGGATTCAATCTGGACATTGCTGTACTGAAATTGCAAGGTCGAACCCTGGGGGACTACCACCAGATTTGGCGTAGTCACTTCTACCTTAAAGATTTCCAAGTTATCTATCATCGCTTAATTCCAGTATCACACCAGTTCAGGGACTGCCTGACAAGCACTTTTGTATTAAAAGGATATGAAGAATGCATCAATGTTCTTTTAGAGCATAACCAACCTGAAAGCCAAATATCAGGCATCGAATTGAAAACTCTCAATAAAAACGGGACGATTCCATCAAAGTGTACATCTCGTTTTTACTGGATTCCGGGAAGAAATCGTATTTTCAGACACTTTCCCCAAACCTCGTATTCGGAGCGGTAATTTCAGTTGCCTAATGTGAAATACCTTAACTAGAATACAAGATCGTTGCAGAAAAAATAGAATTTGTCCGGTTGCCGCCGGTTGCATTCCGTATAATCAGGTCTGGAGAAATGGTTGTCCAAGACAGCATGATCGCCGTAATCGGATAATTCCATAAACCAGAGGAATTTTACCACGAACCAACCGATATAATTATCCAAATCGTCGCGCATGTACTATGAACAACCTTCCAGATAGATCTACCTGAACCAGCCTGTTGAATCGCCTATATGTCCTCATCAAAACTAGCCTGGAATAGCAGCCCTCGAATGCTTCTGCGTTCGATTTTAATGCTGGATGACAGTGCGCACTCGATTGCGCTGGGGACCGCGATTGGAATGTTCATCGCTTTAACCCCCACGGTCGGCGTTCAAATGCTGATGGTGATCTGCTTTGCGTTTGTGACGCGCCCCCTGTTTCGGTTTAACCAGATTGCTTCCTTGATCACGGTTTATATCTCGAACCCTTTAACGCTGGTGCCGATTTACTGGTTTGACTACAAAGTCGGCACCTATTACGTCGGCGGGTCGATGACCCAGCAGGATTTCGCCCGGATTCTGGAATTCGAAGGTTTCAACGGATGGTGGGAAACGATCAAACAACTCATGCTGGATGTGGGCTCACCACTGATTATCGGGTCTTTAATCGTGGCCACTTTTTTTTCGCTGGTGACGTATCCGATTATGCTGCGGCTGGTGATGCATTTTCAAAAGCGGGAGCCGGGTGCTCACGCGGATGAAACGGAGACTCAGACGGTCATTCCTCACAAACCTGTCGAAGCAGACCAGAACGCAAAATCTGTGCATCTTCATTCCAGTTAGGCGTTGAACTCAACCTTAACTCTCTCATAATAATCAATCTATCGGCCATCTGATTTTGACGAGATATTAAGGGGTATTTGATGTCGTCTCCCAAGTATGACTGTTTATGTGCGGGTATTATTGTTGCGGATCATGTCTGCAAAGCCATTGACCACATGCCGAAACCGGGAGAACTGGTGCTCACCGATGAGATGGAACTGACCATCGGCGGTTGTGCATCAAACGTGGCCGCCGACCTGGCGAGACTCGATAGAGAGGTGGCGATTGCGGGCATTGTCGGACAGGATGTGTTCGGCCGTTATGTCGAGGAAAGCCTGATCCAATCGGGAGTTCACTGCGATTACCTGATGAAATCGGACCAGCTTCCGACCAGCGGATCGTTCGTAATCAACGTTCAGGGGGAAGACCGACGATTCATTCATTCGGTGGCGGCGAATTCGCTGTTCACGGGAGCAACCGTCACCGAGGAACAGATTCAGTCCTGTCGAATTCTGTATCTGGGCGGATATTGCCTTTCGGAAGAATTATCGCCTGAAAATGTGGTCAAAATGTTCCGCGCCGCCCAGGCAGCCGGTGTGATCACGGTGCTGGATGTGGTGACTCCCAAGCCGCATGATTACTGGAAAATGCTGAAGCCGGTGCTGCCGTTCAGCGATTATTTTCTGCCCAATAATGATGAAGGGGCCTTGATTACGGGAGAATCGGACCCGATTGCTCAGGCACGGGCTTTCAAAGAAGCGGGTGCGAAAACCGTGATTATCACTTGCGGCGGGGAAGGGAGTATCCTGATGGAAGACCGCCGCACGATTCGCTCTGAAGTTTACCCGGTGAATCTGGTTGACGGAACTGGCAGCGGAGACGCGTTTGTGGCAGGTTTTATTCACGGGCTGCTGGAAGGTGCCAGCCCCGAAGAATGTCTTACGTTCGGTTCTGCACTGGGACACAGCTGCGTACGCGCAACCGGCGCCACAG
>NZ_CALFPF010000321.1 GCF_937919775.1 uncultured Gimesia sp. | reverse complement strand
GGCTGTCAGGGAGGGCAGCAATATGAAGGGCATCATAATGTGTTGCGTTGCGATGTTGCCGGCATTTGAGATCTCAGGCTGTACCCAACGTACATCCCTGCCTCCCGTGACGATTAATTCGCCTGCGCCGATCCGACAATATCCCTCTCTGACTGCGAAACCGGCACCGAATGCCCCGCTGTTTATAACGCCCCCCACGATCGCCATTGAACCACAAAATCCCTGGAAACCTGATGCTGAACCGCGTGACTGGGAATATATCGTGATTCATCATACTGCCTCAACCACGGGGAGTGTGGAAAGCATTCATGAACTGCATAGTAAGAAAAAAGACAAATCCGGCAATTCCTGGCTGGGTATTGGTTATCACTTCGTCATTGGAAATGGAAATGGCATGCCCGATGGTGGCATCGAACCCACATTCCGCTGGCGCGAGCAGATGCACGGCGCGCACGCAGGAGACAACAAATACAACCAGAAAGGGATTGGGATTTGCCTGGTTGGAAATTTTGAAAACGAACCCCCGTCCGAAGCACAATTGGCGGCCGTCAAGAAACTGGTCGGGGTGCTCAAAGCAGAATACAAAATTGCCGGTGAAAATGTACAAGGACATCGCGATGTCAAAGCGACGGCCTGTCCCGGAAAATACTTCCCCATGAGCGAAGTGGCTGCGGCTGTTGACCTGCCTGTGATCCTGGGAGCCACCTCCCCACAAGCTCCAGTTCAGTCCACAAAAATTGCATTGGCTCAGGAATAAGCTACCGTTACTCCCCACATTTAAGACTTACCTCAGACTTACTCACTGAAAGTAAAACGACAATGGATTATACACAGCGTCTTAAATGGATTGAAAACGTGATCAACGCAGAGAGGGCGGAGCTCACGCAATCCCTGCCTGTTGACAGAATGACGGGAAATCGCTGCCCGTCTGATACGTTGATCAAATTACCGGTCAAACATGTCTCTCTGTTTCGCCCGGAAAAATACGAATCCGGATATGCGTATCCTCTGGTGATCTGGTTGCATCCGGACAGTGGCTCCGAACATGATTTGCATGAAATCATGCCGCAAATCAGTCTGCGGAATTACCTGGGCCTTTCGTTCCGTGCCCCTGCCATTGATCCTGCTGCCCCTGCGAATGGTTATCATTGGCCCGACAGCCACCTGTTCGTGAAACAGTTTGCCGACAATCTCCAGCAGACCGTGCAGGAGCTGAAAAAGGTGCTCAATATTCACGAGGGGCGAATCTATCTCGCAGGAACAGGAGCCGGTTGCTCTGTCGCTACGAAATTGCTGTTACAGGCGCCCCGCTTTTTTGCAGGCGCTGCTCTGCTGAAGGGGCACTTCAACAAAACAGACTTTCAAAGCACAACCAGTGTCAGCCTGAAAGGCAAACGCATTCTGGTGGACCATCGGCTCGCCGATGACTCGGACAGCCAGATCTCTTCTCAGTGGGTCACACGCATGTGGGAAAGCACTGGTGCAGACATGCAGGCTGTGAATTCGCTGAAGGCAGATCTGAACAACGAATCGGAACTGCTGTCGGCCCTCGATCGCTGGTTCATGGAAGGGATCTCGACGGCCTGGCTCGTTTGAAGATTCCCAGGCAGTTTCTTCTAACTCACATGTTTTAGTGTACGTGTACAGTTTTAGTTGCGACGATTAATCCGTTTATGCAGAAGTTTCCTGTTGTGAGGCCCTTGATCAGACCGATAAATAAAGCGGAATCCTGAATTTCTCAGCATTCCTTTCGCTGAAACATGAAAATGGCCCCGATGGGCTGTTCGCTTTATTCTACTGACTGGCAAGGAGAGAACTATAATGGTGCGGCGTCTCATGCTCGCAGGGTTGTTCCTGTTTGTGGTTGGGTTGGCCACGTCTACTTTTTCGCCTTCCGATGCAATGGCGGCCGGTAGAGGACAACCCACTGACTGGAATCGATTTTACTACTACCCCTATGTTTATTATCCCCAGAATTTCCAGCGACCACAGGGAAGCTACGATAATCTGTATTACCGCTATCCGGAAAATATGAGAATTCCCGTCTACAACAAAGACTGGCACAATTTTTATCCCACTGAGCGACCTTACCACAAAGGCAGTCACTTCATTCTGGACGTTTTTTAAACGCCACCACAGGATTGGCTAGTCGCTGACACAATGAAAAAATATCAAACAGAGACTGCCTTCGGGCTGTGGAAAAATCTGATTACACTCTCTTTTTGACGGTGTGTCTCCAATTGAGCGCTAGTTGCCGTTCAGCAACATAAAAGCCTGCGAAGTAATTCGCAGGCTTTTTTATTTCCAGCGGCTTGATCGTGATTTCAGGCTGTGCTCCTTTTCAGAATCGATGTGAACTGCCTAAAATCAAACGAGGGAAGTTCGCGCAGTCCCGGCAGCGTCGTATTGGCGGGGTTGTTGCCTGAGACCCGCTCAATCCGGACGTAGGATCGAGTGAGCGCAGTAATTTTGATCCGGCAGCATTTATGTCCAATGAAAAAACCGAAGGCTTGATTATCCGGCTGGCTGACTTCAGTGAGTCGAGCAAAGTCATTACCTGGTTTACCAGGGATTTTGGGAAGACTGCGTCTTTGGCGAAAGGTGCAAAGAGACTGAAAAGCTCGTTCGAGGCTGCTATTGACTTGCTGGCCACATGTCGGATAGTCTTCATCCGAAAATCTTCCGGCGGGCTTGATCTATTGACCGAAGCCCAGCTTGTGAATCGTTTTCGCCCTTATCCTGGAAGTCTTTCCAACCTGTATGTGGGTTACTACATTGCCGAGTTATTAGACGCTCTGACTGAGGAATATGATCCTCATCCGGAACTCTATGATGCGGCGTATGCAGCCTTACAACACCTGCAGGAACATGATGATTTCCGGAAATCGTTGATAAAATTTGAGTTAACCATTTTAGAGGAGATCGGTCAGCTTCCCCAGTTCGAATACTGTGCCGGGTGTGGTCAGGAATTAGGGCAGTTGGAATCGTATCTTTATGACGCCAGTAACGGCGGCCTGTATTGCCGGCATTGTGAGCAGCAGCGACACGGAAACGTGCGTGTTTCTCGAGGCACAATCGCGGTATTACAAAAGCTGTCAGACGAAACTACACAACTTTCCCAGCGATTGAACTTATCCCTTCAACAACAACGAGAGATTCGACAACTGCTGTCCACAACCATGTCCCATATCCTGGGTCGCCGCCCTAAAATGGCGCCCTATCTGCAACTATAAACAATTCATATCCTCCGGGTGGAAGTCAGGGATGACCATGTCCACTTATGATTTACAAAATAAATCTTCATGTGTGTCCCGCACCATGCTCCATTGTATGACACTGGTGTTGTGCGGATTGATTTCGGGCTGCGCGATGTTTGGCGAAAAGTCTTCCAATTTTGCTGCGCTGAAACCTCCCTGGTCAAAAAAGAGCGAGGTAGATAATCCGACGATTAAAGGTGTGCAGGGGCCGATGCAGCGCGTCATGCAGGCGTCACTCTGGAAAAAGAAACAGAGTTCAACGTTCATTGAGCCGGCTTTAGGGGCGGCAGAATACAAACTGGCGAACGAAAAATTCCAGGCCAAGCAATACAAAGAGGCCGAGAAGGAATTCAAAGCCATCGTCAAGAAATATAAAAATGATCCGATCAAGGAAGATGCCCAGTTCATGGTGGCGGAATGCGAATATGAACAAAAAAAATATTCGTGGGCACAGGACAGCTACGATCAACTGTTGCTTGATTTCCCCTCCACGCGGCATCTGGACGATACCACAAAACGACTCTTTACCATTGCCCGTTACTGGCTGCAGGAACCGTCGATTGTCACCGGCAATGATATTCAGCAGGTCAATCTGGAAAAGCCGGGGTCAGAAACTCCGGAAATTCCCAGTGATGGCAAGCAGCGGAAATCGCGGTGGGCACTGGCTCCGAATTTTTTCGACCGCTCGCGCCCCGTCTTCGATACCGAGAACCGGGCTCTGGAAGCTTTGAAATCCATCTGGCTGCATGACCCCACCGGCCCGCTGGCAGACGATTCACTGATGCTGACAGCCAGCCATTACCTGAAAAAAGGGCGTTACATGGACGCCGACCGCACTTTCAGCCTGCTGCGGGAAGAATATCCCAAAAGCCCGCACCTCAAAGATGCCTTCATGCTGGGAACTCACGTCAAACTCATGTCTTATCAGGGACCCCAGTATGACGACACCGTACTGACTGACGCGGGACAACTGAAAGAGACCACCTTACGTCTCTTCCCGGAATCCGAACAGGCTCGACTCAAAGATGAGCTGAAAAAAATTGAACAGGCCAAAGCCAAGCGGGAATGGGAAAACGTGCAATACTGGATGCGGCGCAGCAAACCGAAGTCGGCAGCCATTTATTGTAACCTGCTGATCGAACATTATCCCACATCCACTTTTGCGAATCAGGCCCGGGAATTACTGGCTGAATTAGGCGCGGAGAATACCAGCCATCTCTGGGCGAACTATGCCACGCCGAAAAAGCCGACTGAGGAACAACCGGAACCGAAAAAATCATTTCTGCCAGACCTGCCCGGCCTGCCGTCATTTGGAAAAGCAGATTCGACTCCCACTCCCGTACCGGCACCAGCCAAAACACCTGCCGCCAGTCCGGGGCTGGAACCACCGGCTCGTTTGAAAATGGATGATCTAGGTGAACCGATTAGAAAAATCCCCCTGGAAGAAGATGCGGAACCGGCAAGAATCAAACTTTAAAACCTGTTACTTCGTGGCAGAAAACTGATTTCTGTTGAATAAATTCATGGAACGTCTTGTGGTCAATTTGTTACTGCTGTCACTGCTGTCGATCGATCTGACAGGCTGCGGATATACGGTTGGAAATTCTTATCAACCCGATGTGCAGACGGTTTACGTACCGATCTTTGAAAACAAGACATTTCGCCGCGGATTCGAATATCAGTTAACAGAAGCCGTCCAGCAGAGAATTCAATCACGCACTCCCTTCCGCCTGGCGAAAGGGGTCGAAGCAGATACCAAACTGACCGGCACCATTAAACAGATCAACAAAAGTGTACTGGGGACAACCCAGAATAATGACCCCCGGAATCTGAACCTGCAGTTTGTGGTGGAGGTGACCTGGGAAGATATGCGCAGCGGCAGAATTCTCTCTCAACAGCAGGTTCCCATCACTGCGGATGTCGTAAATTTAGTATCACAAGCCTCTTTTGCACCGGAAGTCGGGCAATCGCTGGCGACGGCGACGAAAACTGCGACAGACAGTCTGGCCAACCAGATTGTCCAGTTAATGGAAGCCCCCTGGTAAAGAGCACAGACAAACACGGATAGTCAGGATTTTTGATTCCTGATACACTGCGGCCACGTGTGGTCATAGACCATTTCAGAACTCACAACAACGTAAAGCAACCCCCCACCTCACTAAATTGACCTATCTTCTTCAACAGAACGGATTGCTCAATCATATCGGGCCAACAGCCAGTTTCACTGGCTCATCGATCAGCCAGAACGGCAATTCAGGGAAGGATTTGGATAACAAATGAAATCGAAACTGGTTTTACATCAAAGTGCTCTCGTTTTCACCTGTTGCACCGCATTGACATTGCTGCTGATCAACAATGAAGCACAGGCACAACTGGATCAAGGTAACCAACTTCCTGCACCGGCCGACGAGGTTCTACCGAAGGATCTGGAGAATATCCTCGAAAAATGGGCAGTCGAATCGGGCAAGATTAATAAACTGGAAGGCAGTCATACTCGTTACTGGTATGATGATGTCTTCCAGGTGGAAAAACTGTCGAAAGGCAAATTCTATTACGAACAGCCGGATAAAGGCCGCATCGATATTACCGGTGAGGAAGTTCCCAAAGGGGCGCAGGGTAAGAAGCGAAACGCGAAAGGCCAACCTTACCAGTTGAAACCGGGAGACAACGAACGCTGGATCTGCGACGGCAATCGGATCTTTTCGATCAATGAAGACGATAAATCCTATGAAGTCTATCCGATCCCTCTGGGAGCGCGTGGAGCGAATATCATGGAGGGGCCGCTGCCATTCCTGTTTGGCATGCCGGCGGCGGTGGCCAAAAAACGATACTTTTTGAAGTTATTAGAACATTCTCCGCAACGGATTATCATAGCCGTGAAACCCCGCCGACAATCCGATGCCGCCAATTATAGTGAAGCAAAAGTCATGCTGGATTCGAACACGTATTTACCCCATGCGGTACAACTGATTCATCCGGGTGGAAACCAGTCGACCGTCTATACCTTTCAGGACGTTGTTGCGAACAAAAGCAGAGGGCTCATCGGTGGTCTGTTTGGCAAAGATCCATTTGTCCCCGATCTCGATAAATACCGATTGCAGGGAAAAGTACCGGCGGTTGCTGAAAACAATAACATGGAAAGGCCCATTCAAAACGCACAACCCGTTCAGCAAGTGACGTTCAAAGTTCCTTTGATGATAGGAAAAGATTATAAGACCGCGCAAAAAATGTTGGAACAAATGGGATTCAAAACAAAACTCCTTCCGGGTAAACCAGTGACCGAAGCCGGACAGCTCAAGTACCATGTCTACTTACAGAAGCCACAAGCAGGAACTCCTGCAATGAAGGGGGAGTTAGTTCAACTTGTCCTATATACCGAACCTAAAGTCGGTGAAGAATAAGGTCTGACAAAACAACTCACGCGGAACCGTTAAAGCCCTTTGAAGATATCAAAGGGCTTTAATTATTCCGGGCGCGCATCGCGCGCTGGATATCCAGGCGTGCGGTCTCCGATTTGAGCTTCTCGCGTTTGTCATGTAACTTGCGTCCTTTGGCGATTCCCAGTTTCACCTTCACCAGGCCGCGTGTAAAATAAACGCTTAACGGAATCAGCGTCAGGCTGGACTTTTCGCCTTGCTCTGCAAACTTCTTGATCTCGGCTTTTTTCATCAGCAGTTTGCGCGGGCGTCGAGACTGGTGGTTCATCGTGTTGGCCTGAGGATACAGGGCAATATCGCAGTTATACAACCAGACTTCGCCATCCTGCATCCGGGCGAATGCCTCTTCAATGGAAATCTTGTTCGCGCGAACACTTTTGACTTCGCTGCCCGCCAGGATAATTCCACAGTCCAGCGTATCCAGAATCTCATAATTGTGCCGTGCTTTGCGATTCTGACAGACGGTACGTGAGTTGGGGTCTTCTTTCGAAGCGCTCTTTTTCCCTTTTTTACCCATTGCCCAAATCTCCACGCACAATAAAACCAAAACCACTGCAGACACGGAATTGGTGATAGATCTTGTTTTCAAACTGAAGTTGACCGAACTCGAAAGCAACCTGCGCTGCTGAATGCATTCTAGAAGCGACACCGATGTCTGACAACAGGTTCAGCCTTCGGCGCTCTTTTAATTATTGTCTTGTCTGACCTGAACCTGCAGAGCCCCCAGCATGCGGGTGATCTGTTTTTCCTTGCTGGAAATGAAAGGCACATTGTCCAGTACAATCGCCCGGGGTTCATTCCGGGGATGCAGGACCAGACGACCTGACCGCAGCAGGAGATATTCAAAGATATCACTGATCTCTTTATCAATTTTTAGATTGGGGGCGGAAAAGCGTTCCAGATCACTTAAAAAACCATGATGATGCAGCAGCTCGTTCCCTCTCACTTCCCAGTAGTCAAAGCGGACACTGATACCCACGCCAATAAAAATCAGCCCCATGATGCCGGAAAACATCCAGTACATCTGGGAATTGGCCCACGGACGTAAACTCTTCAGAAAGCTGGTCAGGGAAGGTACGATGTCCGGGTTGAATCGCAACAGCATCCAGACCCCCATAAATATCGCCACACCAAGAAAGAACAGCGTAAGTGAAGTGGTGCGGGGGAAGTCAAACGCCATCACCATCATGTTGATGCCAAAAACTGCCAGAAAAATTAACGCCATGATTTCCGCCATGTGCTCACGGTCCCCGCCGATGTGGGCGGATTCGCCTGCAATCGTCATGAAAATCGCAGCCACAATTGACACGAGTAAGGTCGGATAAAGAAATACAATTTTGGGATACGAAATTAAATAAATACTGGAAGGGTGCTCATCTTTGTGGGACCCCTGATTCATTTCCTGTTCGCCACTGGTCTTGGAATCTTCAGCCATGATCGAATCCCTTATCTGTAATCGCTTGTTGACTCAATTGCTTTAAAGCACAATGCGGACGTTTCGTCTTTATTTGTGAAACGCGTTCATCTCTGAAATGGATCACAAAACCAGCAGTAACTTTTCCGATTTGATGTGATTTCCGCGCTGGTGTCCCGCCTGAAAAACCGCATCCACAGCTCCCGCATCCCGATTTCGGCACTGCCTCTTCAAACCGGCAATAGTAGACGTGATCAGACAGGACTTCAAGGCTGCTGCTCGTCTGGAAAGTCATACGGCACGCAGAACATAAGCCGTTTGGTGGTATGCACTGTGTTGTATCTCCTTTCGCATCGAAAACAGTGCCCATTTTGTCTTCTCAAACGATTATGAGCAAAAATCGATCTATTTTGTATAAAAT
>NZ_CALFPF010000320.1 GCF_937919775.1 uncultured Gimesia sp. | reverse complement strand
GAACTGATGAAAAACGAATATATCAAATTGCTGTTGCCCTTGATTGCCGTCAGTTTGTGCTGCGGCGCCGACTGGCCTCAGTTTCGGGGGCCATTAACCAATAATGTGGCGACATCAGAAACACCTCCTTCCAAAGTCAGTCAGGAAAACATAGCCTGGACTGCGGATCTGGATGGGCGGGGGGCGTCCGGCCCGATTGTCGTCGGCGATAAAGTATTTATTACCAGCACCACGGGCTTCAATCAGGACCAGCTGCATCTGTCCTGCTTTGATGCCAAGACAGGCAAACGTCTCTGGGAACGCCAGTTCTGGGCGACAGGCCGTACACAGTGTCACAACAAAATGTGTGTTGCCACGCCGACTCCGGCCAGCGATGGCAAACGTGTGTTTGCGACATTTTCGAGTAACGATGTGGTCTGTCTCGACCTCGAAGGAAATCTGCTCTGGATTCGAGGGTTGTCGCACGATTACCCCAATGCCAGTAACAGTCTGGGAATGGCTTCTTCTCCGATTGTTGTGGGGGAAACTTTAATCGTTCCCGTCGAAAATGATGACGATTCCTTTACCACTGGTCTGGATGTGAAAACAGGAATTGCCCGCTGGAAAATCAAACGCCCACGTGTTGCCAACTGGACTTCGCCGGCGATGCTGAAATCTTCACCTGAAGCAGAACCGCTCGTATTGCTGCAGTCGAGTGAAGGCGTCGATGCCGTTTATCCCGAAACGGGCGAAACCGCCTGGCAGTATGAGCAGGGCGCCGGCCGGATACCGTCTACAACAGTTGGCGATAATGTTCTGTACGTTCCCTCGAATGGTCTGACCGCACTTGCCCCCGGTTCCAGCAGTGAGCCACCCAAAGTGCTCTGGCAGGAACAGAAACTGTCTCCCGGCACTGCCAGCCCGCTGTTTTATCAAAAACGCTTATTTACGGTGAATAGCGCCGGTGTTTTAACCTGTGCGAATCCGGAGAACGGCGAAGTGGTCTGGCGATTACGTTTGAAAGGTCCTTTCAGCGCGACCCCGATCGCGGCTGCCAACCATCTTTACCTGGTCAATGAAAAAGGATTGTTACAGGTAGTACAGCTCGGTGAAGAGCAGGGCGAAGTGACCGGAGAGATCGATTTGAAAGAAACGATTCTGGCAACACCGGCCATTTCCGATAATTCGCTCTTTCTGCGCAGTGATCAACATCTCTGGAAAATATCATCCAAATAGTTCCCCGGTCAGACCGAGTCGACCATGACTGAAAAAAGGAATCGTTTGTGTCACAATTGCTGGCTGTCGGATTAGGAGGATTCGTAGGCGCTATTGCGCGATACAGCATCACGGAATTCATGTCCCGGAAGTACCCGGGATTTCCGGCGGGCACGCTGCTGGTCAATGCCACCGGCTGTCTGCTGATTGGAATTCTGATGGCCATCGTCACGCATAAACAGCTCAGTCCCTCACTGCGCGTACATGAACATGCAAGTCTGTTTTTGGTCTCCGGCTTTCTGGGATCACTCACCACATTCTCCACTTTCGGCCATGAAACGGTCAGCCTGTTGCGCAATTCCGAACTGCATCATGCATTGCTCAATATCTCCGGCAATCTGATTGTCGGTTTTTTCGCCGTCTGGCTGGGTTGGGCGTCGGTCATGTTCTGGCTGGAAAAGTAAGTTCTCGCTTGTTGACAGGCAGCGCTGAGGTGGATCAACCCGAATCGGATTTGTCTGATCACTGTCCGGTGACCTGTTCCCTTCAGCCTGTCATTCGGTGATTCAAATTTCGAATTGTTA
>NZ_CALFPF010000319.1 GCF_937919775.1 uncultured Gimesia sp. | reverse complement strand
CGGTTGTTTACAAAGTGATAATTTTAAATACTGGGAGACCGGTGGAAATGAAAACGATATTACTTGTTGATGATTCCCGGGCCGTTCGACTTGTCGGCCGCCGTATGATGGGAACCCTTGGGCTTAATGTCTTGGAAGCAGAAGATGGCAAGCAGGCTCTGGAAGTTGCCAGAGCAAATCTTGAGCTGGATGCTGTGTTACTGGACTGGAATATGCCGATTATGGATGGCATGCAATTCTTAACTGCATTGCGGGCTGATGATCGGCAAAAACAACCAATTGTCGTGATGTGTACAACGGAAAATGACATGCCTCAAATCGTGCAGGCCATGCAGGCTGGTGCGAATGAGTATATTATGAAACCGTTCACTGAAGACATTGTCCGCGACAAACTGGAAGAAACAGGTGTTTTGTGAGCCACTCGATCATAAAAGTTCTTTTGGTCGATGACTCTGCTGTGATCCGGGGATTAATGACTCAAGCCATCAATTTGGATGCTGGTATTAAAGTAGTCGGTTCCGCGATGCATGGTCAGACGGCACTCACTTGGCTTAAAAATAATCAGGCTGATGTGATCGTTCTTGATGTGGAAATGCCTGTCATGGATGGGATCACTTGCTTAAAGCAGCTTAAACAGGATTATCCTGATATACCGGTTATTATGGCCAGTTCTCTGACTCGTGCCGGAGCAGAAGTGACTTTGCAGGCGCTCGACCTTGGAGCTGCAGGTTGTATTCCAAAACCTATTGCTACTAATGCAGCCGAGGCGATTGCACAGGTTGCTCAAGATCTGATTCCATTAATCAAGGCATTGGCAGGTGTCGCTAAACCGGTTTCGTCGAGTCACACAGTTCTTCGAACAAAAGCAGCAGTACATCCTGCGAAAACTCCCATGATATTAGTCGTTGGATCCAGCACCGGTGGTCCGAATGCGTTAAAAACGATGTTATCGGCAATACCAAAGAATTTTACAATTCCGATCTTAATTGCACAGCACATGCCGCCTGTGTTTACGAGAACGCTGGCTGAGCATATTGAACGGGAGACAAAGCGTCCGACAGCGGAAGCCGTTGATGGCGCTCAGATAGAAAGAGGCCATATTTATATCGCCCCTGGTGATTATCATATGGTGATTGATAAACAGAATGATCGAATGGTGATCCGTTTGAATCAAAACGCTCCCGAGCATTTTTGCCGTCCTTCAGTCAATCCATTGTATGCTTCGGCAGCACAATGGTATGGCAGTTCTGTCCTGGCTGTCATGCTGACAGGAATGGGGGACGACGGGATTGAAGGAGCGAAATCGATTAGTGAGCGTAAAGGTTATATTATCGCGCAAGATGAACAGAGTAGTGTTGTTTGGGGAATGCCTGGCGCAATTGCCAATGCAGGGCTTGCCAATCAGATTTTGCCCCTCAGAAATATTGCTCCTGAATTAGCCCGGCTTTGTTCTTTATAGAAAGTGGTGATCTCGTGTCTCCAGAAGATTATAAATATATTACAAAATTTTTGTTGGATACGACAGGGCTTTCTCTCGGCGAGAATAAAGAATACTTGCTGGAAGCCCGTCTGATTCCCATCGCTCAGGCTCACGGTATGAACGGTATTCAGGATCTCGTACTGAGTTTAAGGTCCCGGCTGGATAAAAATCTCGAAAAAGAAATCATGGAAGCGATGACAACAAATGAGTCGTCCTTTTTCCGTGACAGACGTCCTTTTGACGAACTCAAAACAGCGATCTTGCCTGATATCATTGCAGATCGAAAAATGACGCAGAAATTGAGAATCTGGTGCGCTGCTTGCTCTAATGGTCAGGAACCCTACAGTATCGTGATGGTCTTGCGGGAGCATTTTCCGGAACTTGCTAACTGGAATATTCAAATTATGGCAACCGACTTGTGCACAAAAGCATTGAACCGGGCTGAAATGGGAGTTTATTCTCAGTTTGAAGTTCAACGAGGTTTACCAGTTCAACTCTTGATGAAATATTTTGAACAATGTGAACAAGGCTGGAAAATAAAAAAAGATTCAGGGGTAAGCATTCAATGGAAACACTTGAA
>NZ_CALFPF010000318.1 GCF_937919775.1 uncultured Gimesia sp. | reverse complement strand
GTTCCCGAATCGGTGCCTGGCGTTCCAGCAGATACTGCGGTCGGCCGTTGTTGTCCGGGATGGTTGTCGTGGCGGCATCGATGCCCAGGTTATGGTACAGCGTGGCGAAGACTTCCTGCATATGTACGGGTCGGTCGACCGCTGCTTCGGCCCATTTATCTGTTGAACCAATCACCTGCCCGGCCTGCATTCCCCCGCCCGCCAGCAGACCCGCATGCACGCGCGACCAATGATCGCGGCCTGCTTTCTCATTGATCTTGGGAGTCCGTCCGAATTCGCCCCACACGATGACCGTCACGTCCTGATCCAGTCCGCGTTCGTGGAGATCTTCGACCAGCGCCGCCACGCCCTGATCCAGTAACGGAATCACTTTGCGGCCTCTGCCAAAGTTATCGCTGTGGTAATCGAAATCAGCAAAACTGCAGGTTACCATCCGGGCCCCTGCTTCCACAGCACGCCGCGCCTGCAGGAACCGGGACATCAGCGCCTGGTATCCCATCTTGGGATCAAAGCCGAGCACTTTGGCATCGTCGATTCCATACCGGGCACGCACTTTCGGATCGACTTTCTCCAGATCCAACGCTTCCACCAGCCGGGATGAAGTCAACACCCCTAACGCCTGCTCTGTAAAGTTATCGCTGGTCTCGGATGCCAGTTTCTGATCGACCTTTCGCCGGAACGTATCCAGTTCATCCAGCAGCCTGGTGCGCTCACGCAAGCGAATGGTGGAAACCTGATTCAGGGTCATGTTGCTCATCACCTCGCCATCGGGGCGAAACGGAGTATGCGCCATTCCCAGAAAACCCGCACCTTTAATGTTGTAGGGATCATGCGCCATCTTTTGCGACAGGTCGATATAAGGGGGCACGGAAGGATCAACGGCCCCTTGCAGTTTGGAGAGAGCCGAACCCATGGACGGCCAGCCCCCCTGAGGTTTGGGATCCCGAAATTGATGGCCGGTGCAGCATTGAAATGAATCGTGTCGTCCTTCAGAACCAACCAGGGAACGGATGAGGGAGAACTTGTCCATCATCCCCGCGACGCGAGGCATCAGCTCGCTGATCTGAATGCCGGGGACATTGGTCGCAATGGGTTGAAACTCACCGCGAATCTCGGCGGGCGCAGCGGGCTTCAAATCGAACATATCCTGATGCGGCGGTCCCCCATTCAGGAAGATCATGATCACCGCTTTGTGAGACTGAGCCTGTTGATTCTGTTGTTCAGCCTGCAGCAGTTGAGGCAACGTTAAGCCCCCCATCGCCAGCCCACCAATCTGCAGAAAGGATCGGCGGGGGATACGATCACAGAATTTGGATGCACTGCCTTCAATTCTCAACATGCCGCATGTTCCAGGAAACCAGGAATAATGAAACCCACACTCCGTTGAATGGCTCAATGATACACAGACAACACATAAAATGATACCGATATCTATCATTTGAGATAAACCTGAATCCGCTCAGATTTCTTAATTCCACGCAGTTTCAATGACATCTCCTGTCAAGCGGGGAAAGTAAAATGTGGGGAAGGTGAAAGGTGTCAGCGACTATGTTAATGACAATTTAGGAAGTTCAGGCTTGAATTCCCATATTATGGGACGACCAAAGCGCGCCGCTCAGGCGGGATCTATTTATCATGTGCTCAATCGGGCGAATGCCCGGATGACGATTTATGAGTAGTAAAAGGTTCCTGACAACTTTTAATCTCCCGAAAACTCTGGGACTGGCTGAAAAGGATCGAAGTAAAATCGTTATTTTTTCAGCCAGCCAGTCCTCGAAAGAACGGCAACAATGAGTTATCGGCGCTTGACAAGGTATAGATTTCAGATACGCTTGCTATAGAAGAAAGGGGAGGCAGAAAGTCTGCTCCCGGAAAACGGACTCATCGCATTGAGTAGAGTTTCTATCGACCACATCATATCAAAATCCACATCATTAAATTGCCGCGAAGTCGGAAGGAATATCGAATGAATCGCACGGTGAGCAATCTTTTAATTTGTCTCAGCATATTCTGCATCGGACAAATCACTTTCGCCGCTGATCAGGCAAAAGACAAAGCGGCAATTGAGAAATCCATTCAGTCTTATCTCGCTGCCTTCAATTCCGGGGATTCGAAAAAACTGGCAGCACACTGGGCGCCTGATGCCATTTATACCAATCCACTCACCGGGACTGAAGTCGAAGGACGCGAGGCAATTTCAAAAGAGATGTCAGCCATCCTGAAGGAAGTAAAAGGTTCCAAACTCACGGTTGACGTCCAGTCCATTCAGTTTCTTTCACCCGGTGTCGCAGTCGAGCAGGGAACTTCAAAATTGATTTCTCCTGCCGGTGAGCCTCAAGAATCGGTCTACACGGCGGTGCATGTCAAGCGGGATGGAAACTGGTTTCTGGACCGCATTACCGAAGAAGAAATTCCCGTTGTTTTATCGAACTATGAACACCTGAAGACGCTGGAATGGCTGATTGGCGACTGGACCGACAGTGATGAAGCAGGGCGTGTCCAGACCACCTGCAAATGGACCAAAAACAAAAACTTCATTACCCGCTATTTTACGGCTTCCATACGGGATCGAGTCAATTTTTCCGGGATGCAGATCATTGGCTGGGACCCGGTTAAAAAACAGATCCGTTCGTGGGTATTTGATTCGGATGGTGGCTTTTCTGAAGGGGTGTGGACGAATAAAAAGAACCACTGGTATGTGATGATGACAGGGACCCTTCCCGACGGTCGTCAGAGCTCATCAACCAACATTTTTAAATTTGTGGATGAGAATCATTTTCAATGGCAGTCTGTGAATCGCATCATTGATGGTGCGTTACAACCAAATATCGATGAAGTGACCGTTGTACGAGACGCAGCTGTAGAATAATTATTATCCGATACCTGATCTAGTCTAGATGGACCTCGCCATGAAATCGATCACCTGTTTCCTCGCTGTTTGTGCTCTGATTATTTTTGCTTCTTCACCGGACGTCCAGGGGCGAGGCGGCCGTGGTGGCGGTGGAGGAGGTGGGATCAGCCGTGGTGGTGGCGGCGGCGGCGGAAACTTTTCGCGACCGGCTCCCAGCCGTTCTCCCTCAATGAGTCGACCAAGCTCAAGCAGACCTGCGGCTTCTCGTCCCAATGCTGGCCAGGCGGGGGCAAACCGTCCTGCTGCACGGCCTTCTCAGCCCTCAAACCGACCGGGGGGAGGACCCTCGAATAACGGTATCCGACAGGGGCAGGGCCAGAATGGCAGACCTACAAAATCAGACTTAAATAATTTCTTGAATATCCCGAATTCGGCTTCCAGCAGACCTGATGCGGGAAGAGTAGCGGGGGGCGGGGCGGCTGCTGACTTTTTAAACAACAATAGCCCCAGCCAGCGTCCGGGCGCGGATCGTGCAGAAAATCGTTCGGATCGAGTGAGCAACCGAGCTGAAAACAGACCAGATACAGATCGAACACAAAACCGAAATGACCGGGTGGAGAACCGAGGCGATCGCCGTGAAAATGGTCCCGCAGGAAATCGTCCGGATCGGATCAACAATCAGCAGGAGCGTCAGACACAACGGACTGACCGTCGCAATGAAGTGCGTAATCAGTTCCACGACAATCACCCTCGTTATGATTTCTGGAAAGATCATCCCAGCTGGGCCCGCTTTCGCTGGAATACTCCTTATCGCTGGGCAACCTGGGGGTTGATCGCTGGCTGGTTCCCGGGATATTCATCTGGGACTGCAGAATATGCATATGATTACGGTGAAAACATCTACTACGATGATGGTCAGGTCTACTATGGAGATGACGCAATCGCTACCGCAGACGAGTATTCGGAGCAGGCACAGGCGCTTGCCGAAAGTGCTCCTGAGGTCGATGAATCATCGGAATGGCTGTCGCTGGGCGTCTTTGCAATTACCAAAGACGGCGAAGACTCAGGCCCGCCTCCCACCTTATTCATTCAATTAGCGGTGAATAAACAAGGCATCATTGCAGGGACCTTCAACAATACCACCACAGATAAAACACAACCGCTTGAAGGAATGGTTGATGAGAAAAACCAACGTGTTGCCTGGGGGATCGAGGGAAAAAAATGGCCCATCATGGAGACCGGCCTCTCAAACCTCACAAAAGATACTTCAGCAGCGCTGGTCCATTTTGAGAATGGTGAAACCCAGCAATGGTTACTGGTCCGAATCGAAGAACCAAAAACGGACGAACAAAAAAACTGAAGCATGAATATTGCTTTAAACTGTTCGGCTGCAGGTCATCGCTCCAATTTCAATGAAGTCAGTTCACCGCACGGTCCAGGTTGGGCGTGCGGTTTCTTGCTTGGTGCTCAACTGTTATGTTGAAAGTTCAGCTGAGAGGGGACAGTAAAAGGTGCCAGGAGTCAAAGAATTCTGGCGTCATTTATTGCACTCAGCTACTCCCGGCAGTGAACCTGTTCTGGCCATATTCGAGAGCGAGAAAAGGTCAAGTAGGAAGCCCGTGAAACATGACATCTGAAAAACAGAAGATGCTGGCGGGAGAACTCTACGATGCCCTCGATCCCGAACTTGTTCAAGACAGGGAACGCGCAAGAGACCTCTGCCAGGATCTGAATGCCACTCGCGAAAGCGAGCAGGAAACCCGCCGTCGCATTCTGACGGATCTGTTGGGTGCAGGTGGCGAATCAGTCTGGATGCAGCCGCCCTTCTATTGTGATTATGGCAGCAATATCTATTTGGGTGAGCGGGTCTATTTCAATTTCAACTGTGTCGTTCTCGATGTGTGTGAAGTGAGGATTGGGGACTGCACGTTCTTTGGTCCAGCGGTGCAGATTTATGCGGCCACGCATCCGATGACTGCCCAACTCCGGCGTACGCAGGAGTTCGGGAAACCAGTCACAATCGGCTCGGATGTCTGGATTGGTGGCGGCGCAATCATCTGCCCCGGCGTCACGATTGGTTCAAAAACGGTCATCGGTGCGGGCAGCGTGGTCACCAGGGACGTGCCAGACGGCGTCTTCGCTGCAGGCAATCCATGCCGCGTCATTCGCGACATCACCCAGGAAGATCAAGCACAACCGACGACATAAGAAACTGCGCGGACCCTTTATCTGTTCCCGCAAGTCGTTGAGGTGGATCAAGCCTTGGGATTCGGAACAAATCACACTGCCGCTGTTTTGTGAATCGAGAGAAGCACCAGAGGCAAGCTGAGCCAGAATAAGGTTCCGGACACTTTTACCGACTCCCACTTTTACCGTCTCCGAATGGGAAGCTGATATAAATGGCATAGAACCTTCCTTGGTCAAATGTCTTCTCCACACCAACCCAAGGAAGGTCTTGCCAGAACGCAGCATAATGCCAGGAGAGGTTTTCCAAATACAATTTCCAGCGAACTGGCAAAAAAACGGAAAATTAAACACGTGACTGCGTCACGCCGAAAACGATGTGCAAACACAAAGTAAAAAAACAGCGGCAGTGCCATTCGTTCCAGGAACCTTAAAATGAGCCTGCATTCGAATTACTTTTTCAATCTGATCTGACGGCTTGGTGGTAACGCGGAATTATAGTTGTTTGTGAGATCCAGCATGGTGTATCATGAAAGATTCAATTCGGAAATACCAATCTGGTATCCCATTTCAATAGATTGGAATAACATGCAGAAGAGATTAGCGCTCGTTGTGATTATCTGTCTGAGCATCAGCGGTTGCTCGGGGCAGCAGGCTTCCGTTGACAAAATGAGTCAACAGACCGGCGATTTTGACTCGCTGGTTGAGACAGCCAGCCAGGTCGCTGACACGATTTCTGATACCCATTCTTCCGAAGGGCACACCTTTACGCTCGAGGTTATGGGCGGTTATCCCGATAAAGAAGAGACACTGATTGCCTGTGATGACAGAAGTGCGTCAGATGTCTCGACCCACTTTGCGCTCGTCAAATGGAAGAAGGTTGATGGAGTGTGGCGATTCGACTCGATGAAGTCTGGTTGGGACGACTTTGGCATGCTGTCGATTATCATTGAACAGCAAATCGTCAACAAACTTTGCCGGGCACTTGATGATCAGTTTAAACCGCCCCGGTCCGATCCGAAGAAAAGTGAAGAAACCGCTGAGGCACTGATGAAACTCATCGAAATGAGTAAACCGAAGGAAAACTGAATTCTTTAATATTAATCGGTCAAAAAGGTGTCAGCGACTGGTGCATAGAGGCGCAATCAATATCCGAAAAGCGTAAATGAAGGTGAAGACTTCGAATAGCCAAAAGACGAGAGGTTCCGGTGCAACGCCTTATTAGATGCCGTTGCTTTGCGGTTCGATGCTCCAGTTTTTGGGGAAAACTGTGTTTGGAAATATCATTCGACATTCGGCCAACATTTCATCCCATTCATCTGTCGTATACCGGTCGGATAGATGGAATAAGACAAGTTTGCCGAAACCGGAGCGAGCGGCAAGGTGAGAGACCATTGTTGTAGTTGTGTGAAAGTTGCGTTGTGCGAGATCAATATCTTGCTCACGGTACTGTGCTTCACAGACAACCGTGGTGCAATCACCTAGGACTTCCTGCAGTTGTTCGCTCGTTGTATCGTCGAGCAGGAAATCAGTAAGGTATGCGATCGATTCGCCAGGCGATTCAATTAACAAATCGTTGCGTAGGGCCGCGAGATCAAATGTCCGGCCATCGATGTCAATCGTAGGCGTTGAAGTGTCACTTTTGAGGTCTTTCATCCATGGACCGGGCCGCAGGCCCATTTCAGCAACACGGTCGGTCTGGATGTTCCACTTTGGTTTTTCTCGTGGGAATAAAGGTGTCAGGAACCATTTATTGACAATTTAGGCAATTTCTGCTAAGATATCGTTTATGGGACGATCAAAACGAGCCGCTCAGGCGGGATATATTTATCATGTGCTCAATCGGGCGAATGCCCGGATGACGATTTTTGAGACGGACGAAGACTACGCCGCGTTCGAGCGGATCTTGTCGGAAGCCGTCGCGCGGTTTGAGATGCGGCTGCTCAGTTATTGTGTGATGCCGAACCATTGGCATCTGGTCGTGCATCCCAGTGAAGACGGGCAGCTCTCCCGCTTCACAGGCTGGCTCACACTGACCCACACCCAGCGCTGGCACGCTCATCGCAAGAGCACCGGCTCCGGTCACGTTTACCAGGGACGTTTCAAATCGTTTCCGGTGCAGGACGACGAACATTTCTATACCGTGTGCCGTTATGTTGAACGGAATGCGTTAACGGCCAATCTGGTGAAGCGGGCCGAAGACTGGCGATGGGGCAGCCTCTATCACTGGAAACAGGGATCCACCGAACCGCAGCCTCTGTTATCCCCGTGGCCACAGAGGCGAAAGCCGGGCTGGGCCGCACACGTCAACCAGCGGCTGACCGACCGCGAACAGCAGGCACTGGAGCGAAGTCTCCAGCGCGGCAATCCCTACGGCGACGAAACGTGGACCACACAAACCGTCAAAAAACTCAGCCTCGAAAGCACTGTAAAACCAAGAGGAAGGCCTCGAAAAGCAAAAAAAGGTTCCTGACACCTTTTTCTGTCTGTTATCAAGACGGTAAAGGAAGGTATAGGAAATACCAAGAAAGA
>NZ_CALFPF010000317.1 GCF_937919775.1 uncultured Gimesia sp. | reverse complement strand
ATCCCGCTGGGTATTACCGGAGAATGGACCTGGGAACGAATCCCTTTTGTGTCAGCGGAAATGGTTCCCGGCTGGATTGTTTCAGGCATCGCGTTCGGTGTCTATTTACTGGCTGCTCTGATCGGTCTCTCCCGAATCAGATTCTGCTACCGCTGGGAATTAGTCATCTGGCTGCTGGGACTGGCCGCTTCGGGGATCGTCTGGTCCCTTTTATTACAGGATACGCCCCCCACTGAGTACCGGCTGTCAAAGGCTGCGTTCGTACTCTATTACAAAGGTTCCTCGGGCTATTTTACAGAAGCGCGAGACGGCATTCCCGACGTTCCGCACTACCTTGAGCATTATGCAGAGAAAATGAAACAGGGTGATGTGCTGCATGAAGGGACTCATCCCCCCGGACTTCCGCTTTTCTATCGAGCATTGATCCTACTCTGCCAGAACGTTCCCGGATTACAGTCAGCGCTTCTGAAAACTCAACCGGCTTCGTTTCAGGAAGCAACGGAAATCATTGCGAATCTGACCGCCGCATCCGGAAACCCCTTAACAGACCTCGACAGTGCCGTACTCTGGCTGGCTACGTTGATTACTGTCGTCCTGTCTGCGCTGACGGTTTTCCCCCTGTTTCTGCTGTCGCGCGAATTCGCTTCACGCGAAGTCAGTTGGCAGGTTGCCACATTCTGGCCTTTGATACCCGCGGCATTAATTTTCCAACCGAAATCAGACGCCCTCTATTCCATCATGGCAATTCTGTTTTTATACCTGTGGGTAGTTGCCTGGAGACGAAATTCTAAACCCCTGTATCTTCTGGCCGGTTTCGTGCTCTGGATCGGCTTTTTCCTGACACTCGCGTTTCTGCCTGTCGCCTTGTGTGCGGTTTTCTATTCCCTGTTTGAAGTCTGGCAGCTTCGATCCGACAAAAACCTGTTCCGCCCTGCCTGGAAGCAGTTTTTCTTCGCGGCAGTTTTTGGCCTGTCGGGACTGGTGCTTCCCACAACATTCATGGGCGTTTTGTTCGAAATCAACTTGCCGGAAGTCTGGTTTTTAAACCTGCAAAATCATGCGGGCTTTTATCTGCAGTATCCGCGTACCTACTGGAAATGGCTGCTGGTGAACCCGCTTGAAATCAGCCTGGCGCTGGGCTTGCCCGTGGCCTGGCTGGCGGCAAAATCGCTCTGTAGCCGAAGACTTTTAATTCACAATCGCACCGAAGGACCGTTCCACCCCGGATTAAAAAACCTGCTGCTTTCCTGTCTGATTGTATTGGGCCTGCTCTGGCTCTCCGGGAAAAATATGGGAGAAGCCGCACGACTCTGGCTGGTTTTCCTGCCCTGGTTTCTGCTCATGACCATCCCTTACTGGCACATCATCGAGATCGAATCTGCTTTCAACAATGAGAGTTCGGCTTCTTTCCTGAAACTCCAGTCAATCTGGATTACTGCCCTGATCACCCAGGCAATTGTCTGCGTCGCCACAGTGAACAGAATCACGGGTTTTCATTTTCCCCCCGGATAATCTTCATCGGCAGGCCGGCGAGGGAGTTCCGTTCAAACCACCCTGAAACCTCACTCTTTCGCCTCCCGCATATTCCATATAATCCTGATATTCGTAAATCCTGCGAGAGTGTACGCATCACCGTTTGCATGCGTCGATATTGATATCGTTCGCGCCTTAATTAATGTGGAACACTTAATCATCTTGAATGATCGAACTATCAGACTCACAAACACTGCCATCAGTCACCCCGGTGTTCGATCAAAGCATGATCTGAGACTCGTATCACTTGTAGTCAGGTTCCGGTTTCCCGTTATGATCAGTTTGAAACGCATTTCAGCCAGAATCACCTATGCTGCGATCAGTTGCTGCCTCTGTTTCGTAGTGACGCTTTTCAGTGTCGGCTGTTCTGAAAAATCGCTGGACTACACCGAACTCAAACAGATCAATGAAAAGGTGACAGAAAGCGAGCTGAAAAAATATCTCAAGGTCATCAAGCTGTTACCACAAAATAAAACTCCAACTTTTCCTTCGGTTTACGCCCCTGCTCCTGCCTGGAGTCATATCCGTTCGTTACCCATCGAAGACCTCGTCTATAGCGAGCAAAACAATCTGTCACAACTATGGGAGATTGAAAGAATCGGTGAGCACTTTGGAGCACGAAACCGAATGTTCAAAAAAGCACTCCACCGCAGGGAACTGTCCAAAGAGCAGTTCATCAGCTATACGCTGGCAATCGGACTGGCAGCCAGTCGACTTCAATTGAGAGAAGATCAAAATCTGGAGGAGGTCATCCAGAAGGGTAACAAAATCATTCATCAACTTCAGTTGGATAAACGTCCTTTTTCCTCACTCTCACTCGAAGAGCGACATCGCACGCTGCACGAAGCAATGTGGATCGCACGCGTCAATCGCGCAGAGCATATGATCCAGGTTCCCCCGGAAAATATCAATCTGGTTAAAAACAACTGGGATCAGCTCAAAGAACTACTGCCTCCTGAATTTCTGAAAAATCCGCTGGATGATCTTTCAGATACTCTTGAAGAACGTGGAATCCCATTCACCATCATCGAAAAAAAAGATTCTGATGATCTCATGCAGTGGACATCCACAGATGCCATCATCGGCACGGACCAGCCTGATCCGCCGCCGGAAAAGATCGATTAACTCTGCCCGAGGTTATTGTGCCGAAGCGACATCAGGACGGAGTTTTTGTGCCTCGTTCAAATAGACGTGGACAACTTCGGACTGTTTTTGATCCGTATTCACATGGATCATGACGCGGATACAGCGCGGCATTGCCCCTTTGACGGCAATTTCGGAAGCGCAGATCAAGGGGACCGATTTCATTCCCAGTTCGCGTGCCGCTTCCGCAGGAAATGCCGAGATTAAATCGGGGGTCGTTGTAAAAAACATCGACACGATATCTTCGAAGTTTTCAATCTGATTTGCCTTGAGAAGCTGCTCCAGCAGCGTGCGTGTTGCAGCCAAAACTTCCGTTGAGGTGTCTTGAGTTACTGTAGTTGCACCACGAATTCCACGTACCGACATCGCAAATACCATGTATCTTTAAAAGTTCGTTGTAAGATAAGCCCGGTTACACGCTCGAAAGCAGAGAATACGATCTTAATCACCAAAAACGACTAAAACAGCTCAAAAGCACATCCTAACTAATTCTTCGGCTATTCGCCACCAGTGGCATTCCCGAATTCTGACAGGTCCTCAACCAGCGTGCAAAGTTTAACTGTAATGATCATTACCACTTAACATAAAAGTGGCCAGAACGGGATGATTACCCATTTTAAAAATGCTCTTGCGTTACTTTCACTGTATCAGGTAAAAAACAGCCCTATTAGAGGATCGCAGGGGGGACGGATTTGCAGAGGTCACCACGATGGTGCGCCAGCCTCCACGTAGAGACCGCCTGACAATCAAAATTCAAAACGTGCATCTTTTGGAAAGGACTCCTTGATGTCGACGACCATTGAGTGGATCGCTCAAGAGCTGAATTGCCCCGCGAAAGGCAATCAGAGGCTGGAAATACATGGCGCGGAATCCGTTTTGAAGGCAGGTCCCCATGACATTACTTTTGTCGGCGACGAACTGAATCTGAAGCGGCTGAAATCAAGCAATGCGGGCGCGGTCATCGTTGACAAACGGCTGGAAGAGTCATTCCAGAAAGCATATGAAGCAGCGCCGTTTGCCTCGCTGACCATTGTCGATGCCCAGGCCGCTTTTATTAAAATTCTCCAGAAACTGCGCCCGCCGCGCTTACTGCCGGAAATCGGGATTTCGCCCCGGGCCGACATCAGCGATCAGGCAACATTGGGAGAAAACTGTCACATCTATCCCCAGGTCACGATTTGTCCCGGAGTCCGCATCGGAAACAATTGCCGGATTTATCCCGGCGTTTATATTGGAGATAACTGTGTCATTGGAGATGACGTCACAATTCACGCCAATGCCGTCTTATATCCTGATGTGAAAATTGCCAATCGCGTGCTGATCCATGCCTCTGCGGTCCTGGGCTGTGACGGTTTCGGTTATCGATTCGAAAACGGGCATTATATCAAGATCCCCCATCTGGGAAGTGTCCGCATTGATGACGACGTCGAAATCGGCGCTGGTACCACGATTGATCGCGGCATGATCGGCGCCACTGTGATTGGAGAAGGAACCAAAATTGATAACCAGGTCATGATCGCTCACAACTGTGAAATCGGAAAACACAACGCATTCGCCTCACAGGTCGGCTTTGCAGGTTCGATCATTACTGGTGACTATGTGCGCTGCGCCGGTCAGGTGGGCATTGCAGATCATGTGCACATCGGAGATCGGGCCACTCTGGGAGCCCGTGCCGGTGTTCATCGGGATATCCCTCCCGGAGAAATTCATATCGGAACTCCTGCTGCTCCTGAAAAAGAGCAACGCAAAATTGTGATGTCCCTCCGCAAAGTGCCTGAAATGCGAAAACAGCTTCGTGAACTGGAAAACCAAGTCATGCAACTGGCTCAACAACTTGAAGAGTTGCAAAAACAAGAATCAGACCAATCATGATTCTGCGCGGATCTGCGCTCAAACTGATCTATTTAAATGAAGTCCTGTAGTGATCAATGACTGAATTGCAAACGCCCGACATAAAGACTTCCCGACAAATCGGCCTTTTGGCCGGTGCAGGCCGGTTCCCCATTGTCTTTGCGGAACACGCTCGAAAACAGGGATATTCCGTCTGCTGCCTCGGCATCTTCGGAATGGCCAATGAAGATTTAGTTGATGTCTGTGATACGTTTCACTGGATTCCTCTGGCGCGCATCGGCAGAGCCATCAAACTCTTTCATCGCGAGAATGTAAGTCGGATTGTGATGGCGGGAAAAATCGAAAAGACAGTCTTATTCAGTCCCTTTCGAATTTTTAAATTACTGCCGGACCTTCGCACTCTTCACATGTGGTATCGTTATGCCAAAAAAGATCGAAAAGACGATACCCTGCTGCTTGCTGTCATCAAAGAGTTTGAGCGTGACAATCTCTTCTTTGAATCTGCCTTGGACTATTGCCCGGAGCTACTCGTGAAACATGGATTCCTTACCAAACGACACCCCAGCCCGTCCCAGTGGGAAGACATCAAAATGGGATGGGATATTGCCAAACAAATGGGGCAACTGGATATCGGACAAAGCATTGTGATCAATGACAAAGCCGTGATCGCCGTGGAAGCGATTGAAGGCACAGACCGGGCCATTCAACGTGCGGGTGAATTATGTAAACGAGGCGGGTTTACCGTCGTCAAAGTCGCGAAACCACAACAGGACCGCCGCTTTGATGTCCCCACCGTCGGCATTAAAACCCTGCAAACCATGCACGAAGCGGGGGGACGGGTGCTGGCAATCGAAAGCAATCAAACCATTATGATTGATCAGCAGGAAGTGGCTGATCTGGCAGACAAACTGGGCATTGCCATCGTCTCACTCAATGAAGAAGAACTGACCTTGCAGATGGCCAGTTAAAACCGACCGGAAATGATTCACTCAGAAATCAGTTTCATTTCGCTGCCGCTGTCCGAATCGAGATGATCCGCTTCGCCTTCAATCTCGAGATGAAATGCCGTGAGCATTTCCGTTCTCTGATGCGGTCCGGCCAGTTGATCGTCATCTGCTTTGGGGTCGCCGGAGAGCTCGACTTCAAATTTTGTCGATGCCAGCGATAATTCATCCCCCGGCAACAATGCACCACGGGTAATCTTCTGGCCGTTGACGCGCGTGCCATTCGTACTACAGAGATCGCGCACAAAAAGCAGCCCATCGGTTTTGATAATCACACAATGAATCTTGGAGATGCTGTTCTTGTCGATCTGAATATCACATAAATCTGATTTTCGACCAACGACGGTCACATCTTTTTTCAATTCAATGGGCTGACCTCCATTTACAGGAATCAATCGTGCGATCATGAGAGCAGCCGTTATTAAGACAGAAAATACGTAAGTGATTACTTAAACGAGATTTATTGTGAATTTGAGAGATGTGCAAAATCAATAGGAAATCGGAGCCTTTTTATCATGTTAACACAGTGTGAGGCAAATTCCATGCTAATTCATCCAGATCGCTATAAAGTGAAACACTGAATGGTGATTTCGGTCAGGTGAATGGCTGAATCGGAAGAATTCCTACGCCGTTTAACCCGATTACCGCCAGTCGCTTGACGGTGAGACGGAGCAATGGTAGTGTCCCTAGTAAATATGCTGCGAACCGATGGCTTAACGTACAGGATTTCAGTCACAATCAAACTGATTGACCCGCCTGAATTAAATTCTGCCGTCCGCGAAGTCGAATCGGACCAACGGGATATCAACCGCCAGATACAAATCTGTCTTCTAATAAAAGACAAACAGCAGTTAGTAAATTTTTATCAACTGCCGCGAGTTCCGGTTATGAGCATGAGAGGGGGTTGTATCTCAGCCCCTCATCTTAACAGGAAGCATCAAGCTTCTTAACAATAGATATGTACTGGTTAGCATCCGGTTTCTTTGCGTGAAGGGACCGAAGCCCTAACCGATTAACATTAAGAGGAAATAAGTATGTCAGGTAAAAAGTATGTGTACTTCTTTGGTG
>NZ_CALFPF010000316.1 GCF_937919775.1 uncultured Gimesia sp. | reverse complement strand
CTCACGGGGAGACACATGGGTCTCCCCCTACATTTTGTGCTCTGATCACTTTGATATTTGGATCTGTTTGCGATATAAATTGTGTGATGCGGATTTTTTACTTTTTAAAGAAATCAGATTCGTAATCAGGATGCATTCACTGTTGGACAAGCCAACAGTGCCCCCCGCTACGGCAACCGATTCAGGGAGGGCCATCGCGGTGAACTGCTTCCGCCTTCTTTCAAACCAGTTTTTGTGAGTAAAACGCCATGAGTCAGGCAGTGGGACAGCAGATTGAAGCGGACTTTTTTGCGAAGTTTCCTACATCGGCGACGATGTATCAGCGGGCATGCAGCCTGTTTCCCAGCGGGGTCACGCACGACGGCCGATACATGAAGCCGTTTCCGATTTATGTCGACCGCGCTCTGGGCGCTCATAAATTTGACGTGGACGACAACGACATTATCGATTACTGGAGCGGCCACGGCGCGCTCATTCTGGGGCACAGTCACCCCGACATGGTCAAGGCGGTTCAGGATCAGGTCGCAAAGGGAACACACTTCGGCGCCTGTCATGAACTGGAACTGGAATGGGGTGAACTCGTCCGACAACTGGTGCCTTCCTGCGAGATGCTGCGTTTCACCAGCAGCGGTACTGAAGCCACGATGATGGCACTGCGCGTTTCGCGGATTGCCACCGGCAAAACCAAAGTGATCAAATTTGCCGGCCACTTTCACGGCTGGCACGATCTGCTCACCCAGGCTTCAGAACCGCCACACGATGACAAAACCTATGCGATGCCAGGCGTGACAGATGGAGTTTCCGATGAACTCGTCATCATTCGCCCTAACGATCTGGACCTGGTGGAACGCACGATCGCCGCACATGATCCGGCCTGTATTATTGTCGAAGCAACCGGCAGTCGCTGGGGTGTGGTGCCGCTGGAAGACGGTTTCCTGCAGGGACTGAGAAAGTTGACCGCCGACAAAGGGGTGCTGCTGATTCTGGATGAAGTCATCAGCGGTTTTCGCGTCGCGCCCGGCGGGATGCAGGAAGTCTGTGGCATCGTGCCCGATCTGACGTCGCTCGCAAAAATCGTCGCCGGCGGTTTGCCCGGCGGCTGTCTGGCAGGACGTGCCGACCTGATGCAGGCGATTGCCTTCGATAATCCCTTCGGCCAGAAAATGAAACATCCCGGTACTTACAATGCGAATCCCCTTTCGGCGGCGGCTGGAATCGCCGTGCTGAAGCATGTCGCCACCGGCGAGCCTTGTCGAATCGCCAATGAAAGTGCCGCGAAACTGCGGAAGGGCATGAACGAAGTGCTCACCCGCAAAAACGTGAACTGGGTCGTTTACGGTCAGTTTTCGATTATCAAAGTCTTCCCCGGTTACGATGGTCCGCGGCCCACCGATGATTCGTTCGTGCCTTACAATAATGATTTTGATCGTCTGGACCGCAAGCACGATGCGCAGTTGGGGCACGCATTTCGCTGTGCTCTGCTGCTGAACGGGGTCGACTGGTTTGGCTGGGGCGCGATGACGACGGCGGCTCACACGGACGACGATATCAACTTTACAGTCAATGCGTTTGATGCTGCGATCGATGCACTTCGCAGTGATGGACTCATCGACTGAGAGATACTGAAAGAGAACAGGGAGTCTGTGGAGCGTGGAAGAAATCTGGAAGCCAACAGCGGACGAGTTGGAACAGGCCATTCATAAACAGCTTCCCGATCTGATTGAAACCGGGTTAAAAGCGCTGTTCGTGGGTACGAACCCCGGACTATATTCGGCGGCGGTCGGACATCACTTCGCCCGGCCCGGCAACCGCTTCTGGCCCGCCATGTTTCGCGGTAAAATTACCGAACGGCTCTATTCGCCGTTCGAAGATTATCTGCTGCTCAAGCGGGGAGGCGGATTGACGAACATTGTCAGCCGCGCGTCCAAACGGGCCGACGAACTCTCAAAAGCAGAGCTTTACGAAGGGGCTGAGATCCTGACGGAAAAGGTGATCCAATTTCAGCCGCAGAAGGTCGTCTTTCTGGGAATCACCTCCTATCGGAACGCGTTTCAGGAAAAACAGGCACAGCTCGGTCTGCAGGAACGGACCCTCGGCGAGTCTGAGATTTGGGTGCTGCCGAACCCCAGCGGTCTGAATGCCCATTATCAGATCCCCGCGCTGGGGAAATTCTTTGCCCGGATGTGGCAGTGAAAACTCTTCCCATTTTACCTGGTTTACGAAACAGGAATCATTTTCCGCGCCTGTTTGTATTCGTCAGGAATTGATTCAATCCTGCCCTTTTCTCTCGACGATGAATGTCTATATCCAATCAGAGAAGCTGCGCAATCATTGTCGGCGATTCTGCTTGAACCAGATGTGAATGTGATTCATCCCCCGAGCAGGTTTTTTCCATGCAACGAAAACCGATTTCCTGCTGGCATCGAAGTATGCAGCTGCTGGTCTGCGCTGTTTTGCTCAGTCAGCAGGGGTGCTTCCAACACCGAGAGCGCTACAATCTGGCGAGTTTCTGGATGGATTACAACACGCTGTGTGCCCCGGCCATCTTTTTCGAAAAACAATCGCATTTCCCGTATCAGGCAAAACAGGTTTCCTACCTCCATTGGCAATACGGGGTGACTCCCGGACGTAACGTGAAGTATTCCCGGCCTGATCTGACGGGTGGCAATCTGGGGGCCGAAGCGGCCATGTATGAGGGTGTGATGAATGTGAATGGGATTAACGGCTCTCTGCAACCGGTGATGGAACCGATGCCGGCTGTGAACATGCAACCGATGATGAATTCGAAGCCGACCGTGAATGCCAACGGCGCCATGAGAGTGGCGCCGCCTCAGGTGAAACTGAAACCGGGTGTGGAAATGAAAAAGCCCTTGATGGAAATGATTCCGCCCCCCCCTGCACCGCCGACTCCTTAATACTTCAGCGCACAGCCGGGCCAACACGCGGGGTAAAGACGGTGATCCAGATGAAGGGTTGCCCGCGTTCATCAATTACGAGTTTGCGAGTGAGCCCCTCCCGCCCGATGGCATCGCGGATCAGAATGCCCCATGTCGTCCGTTTTTTCGGCACTGTGACTTTGAGCTTGTCCAGATCGACCTGCTTCTGATTGATTCCATACTCGTCGGCAATCATCGGAATGCCCGACGCCTTCGACGCCGCCATCAGCACGTCTCTTAAAGGCACGTTGCTCAGTTCGACTGGGATCAATTGAAAATAACGCGGTGCCGTCTTCTGACGGGAATCTTTCAAGTCCCAGCCGATCGGCCAGGGGCTGTCTGTGGATTCCCAGGGAGAGACGACCAGTTCCAGTGAGCCGGACGGAGTGCGCGACGGATAAAAGGCCAGACCAAACTGCTTGAGTGCAATCGCCAGCACGGTCCCTTTCGCCAGTTTTTCCAGATCCGGTATGACGGTGGCATCACTGGGGATTTCGGAGATACGTTTTTCCGCTTCGACATCGAACCGCACGGGCAGCGACGCCGGGAAAGCGAGTTTGCTGACGGCTGCTTTCAGCGACAGCCCCTGCACATTCGCGGGTGCCTGCTCGGAGAGTTCTGTAAAGATTGTTTTAAACTGCTCAGCTGAGAGTCCCCAGAGCGGTTTGCTTTCCGGCGAACCCTGGGCGCCATACGTTTTGAGTTCATTCAGCCACTGCTTGAGTTTCCCCAGATCCTGGCGGTCAAATCGATGCCCGGGAAACTGAATCACTCCACTCCGGTCGAGTGTGCCCGTCAGCCGGACTTCACGAAAGGTGCCTCTCACATTTTCTTCAATCTCGGGATCATCATCCAGCACCGCCCGCCGCGTCCGAATGGAAATATCCAGATCTCGAAAGATCCGCCCCCATTCCTGAGCAAACAACGCGGAACCGCCATCTTCAGTCAGCAAAGTGACTGAAACCGAAGTCTTGATCGGAGCCCCCTGGGGAGCCGACGTTTTCGGAATCTGTAATTGAGCCTGCAGGCCGGCATTGCCGGAAAGGATGAGAGTCAGCAGAACATAGAAGCCGGTGAGTTTGAATGAATGTTTCATATTTTTTCGCGCTGATTGTGAGTGGAACGTTCTCACTGGCAGCACTGTCGGACGAGCCGACAGTGGCACCCGGGAGTCTGAGATTGTTGAATTTTGTGATGTGTTAAGTATAACAGATTCGATTTGCTCTGATGAGAGCAAAGTTGGATTTTGGTGCGTTCAAGCGGGCCGCGCGTGGCCTGACATGCAAGATTTGAACCGCCGCGCGTAAAGAAAGGCGGCCCAGCAGAGAAGCTCCGCTGGGCCGCCTTATTTGCAATACTTCAATCCGTTACCAAGTAATGCAGATCAGGAAATGGCATCCTGTCTTTCAATTCACTCAGTCTGCAATCTCGGCACCAATTCCGGCCCCGATGGCAGCGCCACGATTTCCGCCAATCGCTCCACCGATTCCGGCACCAATGCCGGCACCCTGTCGGCGATTGGAATTGCCACGGTAACCTGAACTCCAGCGACCGCTATTCCGGTTGCCATAATTGTTGTAGTATCCCCGGTTATTGTATCCACGGTTGTAGTAACCAGGACCATAGTAGCCATTACCGTTATTGAAAAACCGGTTACCATAGTATCCGTTTCCGCGGTTGTAATATCCGCCGTTACCATATCCGTATCCGTTACCATAACTGTTGTCATCGTAATAGTAACCGCCATCGAAATCGGAGTTGGACTGGTAGTCGCCGTTCCCCTGATCCTGATAATCATCCGGATTCATCTGCTGGCCTGGATTACGATAGGTTACAGGATCGAACTCTTCCCATTGTCCATTATTGTCGATCAGCCATTGACCGTTTTCAGTCTGAAACCACCAGTGACCGTTGTGATGACGGTAACGGGCACGTGTTGCATCGTCGATGTCCAGATGGGCCGTTCCCTGTCGAACCATGTCGTCGATTTCAACGTTTGCCTGACCTTCAAAGGTTTGAGGCACACCATTCCGGAAGGGACGATTACCATTCTGACGATTTAAGCTGTCGACATTGTTTTGCAGTCGGTCTTGCGGCCCGGTGTTCTTCGGAAGCTTGTTGATTGCGCCATCTGCCGGATTTGCTTTTGGTGCAACAGGTGCTGCATTCTTATCAATTGCAGGCGGTGTGACTCCCGGCGTCTTCACTGTCCCTTTCGATTTCATTTTCGCATCGACGTCAGAGTTGAGCTTGTTGTCGTTGGCATCGAGTTTGGAGTCAGCATCCAATTTGTTCTCCGCATCGA
>NZ_CALFPF010000315.1 GCF_937919775.1 uncultured Gimesia sp. | reverse complement strand
TGGTAATTCAACCGGTAGAATTGCTGCTTTTGCTTTCACCGGCAAGAACGGGGGATCAAACTGAGGTTTTTTACGTGACGAAAATTGAAATATACGTAAGTGGTTATCATGAAACAGGTTGTGGTTTTTTTGGTTTGGGTGTAAAAAAACGCCAGCTGAAGACGATTTCTCTGAGATCTTCGCGAGAATCGCATTGCAGTAAATATTGATCAGCACTAGAATTACCGGCCCTTCCCCCCGTCAGATCGTTCTCTTTCATTAATCTCCTGTTTCATATCTCACAACTGAGTTATCCAGCCCCGGATGGTTAAATGGGTTGTTCCCGCCTTCTGTACCAAACAAAATATCTGTTTCGATTGATCCTGATTCATCTGCTTTATGTGCTGAGCGCTCCCGGAGTTGCTTTCACTGGTGATGATACCGGCCCGGAAACGTTGTATCTGAAAGATGGCCAACATCTTTCAGGTGAAAGCATCGGGTTGGAAGAGGGGAATATTCTGTTCCGCCTGCCAGATGGCGAGGTACGACCGATTTTGTTGGGGTTGGTCGATCGACTGGAATATGGGGCTATGCAACCAGAGGTTGATTCTTCAGCTCAGGAAGAAAAGCTTCTGGTGAATGGTGAAGGGGATGCCCAGTCTGGATTGCCTCCGATGATGACGGCAGAGTTAGAGGGAGAGATACCGCCAGGGCCAGAGCCGGAATTTATGAATGTGCTCCCACTTGACCAGATCGAAGAATATTATGATCGCTGCTGGGAGCAAGTTGAGGTCTGGACAAAACGTCTGGAGCTGGGCGGAACATTTCTGGGAGGAAATACCGATCGGGATTATGTAACCACGGGCCTGTTTCTGGAAAAGTCCGACAATGATAATTTGTTCGAGTTTGAAATTGGCGGTCGCTGGGGGGAGTCTAATGGAGTTCGGGACGCGAATCGCTGGTATGGGAACGCGACATTGGATGTCGCGCGTACCACAGACTGGATTGTCTTCGTGACCAATAAAAATACGTACGATGAATTTGAAAATCTGGATTGGCGCGGAACGATTTCCTCCGGTTTGGGGTATCGGTTCATCAATGAGAAGGATAAACGACTGATCGTACGTCTGGGACCCGGTGGTACGCGCGAAATTTATAACAGCCCGACCTTGCGACGTACGACATTCGATATCTTTGCGGAACTGGAGTTTCGCTGGCCTCTGTCAGATCACGCGCAACTGGAACATAAACAGACCTGGACCCCCAGTATGGATACCGGTACTGTTTCTTCGATCCTGCGTGTTACAACCGAAACCGGACTTCTGTTCAAGCTGGATAACAAAGACCGCTGGAATCTGAAATTCGGTTTACTGCAGATTTATAACTCGTCTCCCAACGCGGGCCGTAAGAAAAATGACTACACGGGCAGTGTTTCCCTGGTTTACACGAGAAAATAGGAGCAACGGTCAAACATGATGTTATTTAGGTTTACCTAGTTTGACCATCAGTTTGACTCGTTTTCCGTCACGCAGCACAGTGACTTCGACCTCCTCACCGGACGAAAACATTCTCAACGCCAGATCGAAATCATCCAGGCCGTCGATTTTTGTTTTCCCCATATTGATGATGGTATCACCGGCTTTGAGTCCTGCTTTGTCCGCAGGGCTGTCAGGAGCAGCGCCCGAGATGTGATAACCGGGGCCTTCGACGCCAAAGTCGGGGATGCTGCCAAAGTAGGGGCGATTACCGGATCGCATTGCGGTGGCAGGCTGTTCGATTTTAACATACTCGGGACGTTTCGGGTTTTCTGCGGTGGCAATAGCGATTTCTTCCAGAAAACCGATGATGCGCTGCATGCCCGGAATATTGATTTTGTCCCAGTCATCGGACGGACGATGGTAGTCTGTGTGGGTCCCCGTAAACAGGTGCAACACAGGGATCTGTTTGCCGTAAAATGAACTATGATCGCTGGGGCCAAAGCCCTCAGGCTTGAGTGAGAGCTTCAGGTCGTATGCTTTGGCGGTTTCTTCAACCAGTTTGTTCCAGCGGGGCGCTGTTCCCGTTCCAAAGACGGTCAGTTTGTCATCCGTCAGTCGTCCCACCATATCCATGTTGAGCATGGCGACCGTATTTTTGATATCGAACAGGGGATTTTTGACATAGTGGGCAGACCCGATCAGTCCGCGTTCTTCTCCGGTAAACGCGATAAACACGATTCGTCGTGGCAGTGGCGTTTTGCGGGCTGCCAGTTTGCGTGCCAGTTCAATTAACGCGACCGTTCCGGAAGCGTTATCGTCGGCCCCGTTATGGACGTCGGTCGAACCGGGAGCCAATGAACCTTCGCCGCCAAAACCGACATGATCGTAATGAGCGCCGATGACAATCGTTTCATCGGCAAAAGGCCCTTTGCCTTCCAGAACGCCGATTACATTTTTGATTTCAGTACGGACCTGCTCTACCGAAATCTCTCCCCTGGCTTTCCAGTCAGGTAGTACGAAGCTTTGAGGTTTCAGGCCGTCATCGATGGTACTCTCGAGTTCCTGAAGTGTGGGTTTTGCAGCGTCTTTTAAGAGTTGATTGCATTTTTCGATGGAGATCTGAGCAATGGGAATCGAACGTCCTTCACCACCGCCGGCGTATCCGAAATCCATTAACACATCAAAATTCCCGTCTTTTATACGCTTGCGGGACTGTTGAACTCCGTGCAACGCTTTTTTCAATTCCCGATCGGCGTCTGCCTGTTTGCCGTCTTTTGCTTTTTCCCAGTTTTCCGTGGCTGTTACCAGTTCTTCAACGGCATCCCGTTCTAGCTCTTTCGCTTCTTTTTTATTTTCTTCGGTCGAGTAGTAATCGTTGACGAATAAAATCGCTTTGGCGCCTTTACCAAACGCCGTGCTGACTTTGTAACGCAATGCCGCATAACGCGAAATACCATGTGCGCCGGCAAACGGGCTGTTTTTGTCCCCCTGCTGTGGAGTCCGTCGCATAATGATGACAACCTTGTCTTTGACATCGAGGCCGGCATAGTCGCTGTATTTTACATCCTCTGCGTCGATGCCATATCCGCAGAAGGCCAGATCGGCATCAAATTTTCCTGAACCTCCAAAAGAGCAGGCACGAAAATCTTTGTCGTAAACCAATGGGATGGTTTTACCGTCAGGACCCGCTAACTGAAGTTCATTCACTGGTCCCAGTTTACTGCCAGTATTAATTGTGAATTTCTGGAACGCACCGTCGTCCACAGTCTGCACATTCAGGCCAGCTGCTTTGAACTCTTTGACAATATAATCAGCGGCGAGATTAATTCCCCGCGTATCAACGCCACGCCCTTCCATTTCATCCGAAGCCAGATATTTGATCGCGTCCAGCATCCGCTGGTTGAGCTGTGGATCCTGTTCCGATTTCACAACCGGTGTGGCCGTTTTTGCGGGAGTCTCTCCCTGGACGCGTGAGGCGCTTTGAGCGAGTACAACACTCAGTCCTGTCAAAGCCAGGAAACAGATGCCGGCAAAAGATCTCCGGGGAGTGGTATCTATTTTCAAAACAGACATAAGTCTTCTTTCTCTCAAATTTGCCTGTAAAAAGCTGGTTTATCGTCAATACGTTTGCAAACGGGAACGTGTTGGAATTTCCACGTTCATCTGTATTGTGCATCACGACCAATCAGTTTCTATTTTCGCATTTGCAGTGCTGAATGGAAGTCAGGTTCTTAAGATAAATCAAAATTCGTGACGGTTCCGAACTCTTTTTTGAGGTTGATCTTACGAGGAGCAGGCCTGAACTGGCGAATTGATCGCAGAGCGGGTAGAGTTTGTTGTTTTAGACGAAAAAACGATTTCCCCGCTTGAAAATGGGACCATCAATGGATCTTCCCGCCGCTGCGCTCATGGACTGTGGACTCTCTTCGGACGAAGCAGACAGGTTAACCAATACACTCAAGGAGATCCCCGTTCAGGGAGACGCTGCTGTCTGGCAGCATTTGATCACACAGGTGCTGACCCCCGAGTTGCCGTTTTCCATTCATCGGCTCCTCTATCAGCGGGTGTTTCAGCAGCGAATCGAACAGGGCATACCAGCGCCCGCCTGGTTTCCGGGAGAACAGGAATTGTCGCACTCCCATCTGGCGGAGTGGTTGCGCGATTTGAATTTGAATGACATGGATCAATTGCAGGACTGGTCAGTGCAGAACCGGGAAGTGTTTACGCAGAAACTGATCGATTCACTCGGTATACAGTTTCGTCAGCAGCCTCAACAGGTCATGAATTTGAGTGCAGGCGTCGAACAGGTCGAATGGCTCAACGGCGCGCAACTGAATATTGTGGAAAGCTGTTTCCGGAACAAATCTGAGCAGACAGCGATTGTGTTTCAAACAGGAACTTCCGAGTTACAACAACTCAGTTATCAGGCATTGAAAGTGCTTACTGCACGCGTTGCCAATGGACTTCAGGAAGCGGGCATCCAACCGGGTGAGCGTGTGGCGGTGATGATGCCGATGACGGTGGAATCGGTGGCGCTTTTTCTGGGGATTATCGCCGCCGGTTGTGTGGTTGTGACCATCGCGGACAGTTTTTCGGCTGAAGAAATGCGTGTGCGGCTTCAGATTACCGAGCCCCGCCTGATTTTCATACAGGACGTGATTTCCCGGAACGGAAAACAACTGCCGCTCTACGCCAAGCTGGGTCAGGAAAACCCATTACCGGCGATTGTGCTTCCGGAACGCGACTCTCTGCAGGTTTCGCTGCGTTCAGGAGATCGGCTCTGGGCTGAGTTCCTGTCAGATGATCAAAATTTAAACTGGGTTGCCCGCAATCCGCACGATGAAACGACGATCCTCTTTTCTTCAGGCACCACCGGCAGCCCGAAAGGCATTCCCTGGGATCAGACCACGCCAATTAAGGCCGCTGGTGACGGTTATCTGCATCACGATATACATGCCGGTGATGTGGTGTGCTGGCCGACGAATCTGGGCTGGATGATGGGACCCTGGCTGGTGTATGCCTCTTTGATCAACGATGCCACGATCGCGCTCACCGATGCGGTACCCACCAGCCGCGCGTTTTGCGAATTTGTCCAGAATGCAAAAGTCAATATGCTGGGGCTGGTTCCCAGTCTTGTTTCCGCCTGGCGCAGTCAGGATTGTGTGGCGGGTTTGGACTGGTCGCAGATCAAAGTATTCAGTTCGACGGGCGAATGTTCGAACCCCGATGATATGCTGTGGCTGATGTCGCGTGCCGGGTATCGTCCGGTGATTGAATACTGTGGCGGTACAGAAACGGGGGGCGGTTATATTACGGGCACGGTTCTGAAACCCGGGGTGCCCGGTCTGTTTTCCTGTCCGGCGGTCGGTTTTTCCTGGTTACTGCTGGATGAAGCAGGCCAGAAAACAACAAACGGCGAGGTCTTTTTTGCACCCCCGGTGATTGGTTTATCTACTCGGCTGATCAATCGCGATCATCATGGTGTTTACTTTGCTGACATTCCCCCCGGACCCGATGGGGAAGTTCTTCGGCGGCACGGAGACCAGATCGAAGCCTTACCCGGCGGTTATTTTCGGGCGCACGGACGGATTGACGATGCCATGAATTTAGGGGGCATCAAAGTCAGTTCGGTGCAGATTGAAGAGTTGCTCGCGCAGGCAGCCGGCGTCAGAGAGGTCGCTGCGATTGCCGTTCCTCCCGCAGGAGGCGGACCGAGTCTGCTGGTGATTTTTGTCGTCATGCAGGGAGAGACGGAATTTACTGCCGACCAGTTACAGCAGGAAATGCAGCAGCTCATTCGCAGTCAGCTCAATCCCCTGTTTAAGATTCATGCTGTGCGCGCGGTTGCTCAACTGCCGCGAACCGCGTCCAATAAAGTGATGCGTCGGAAATTACGAGATTTATATGAAGGTTCAGAAACATGAGTCAGCAGGAACAGAAACGAGTCGCCGTCTTAAGCGCCGCCAGAACACCCATTGGTGCCTTTAACGGCGCCTTCAAAGATGTATCGGCAGTACAACTGGGCACGATTGCCGTCAGGGAAACACTCCGGCGAAGCGGGCTGAGTGCCGAGCAGGTCGATGAAGTATTTCTGGGGCAGGTGTTTACCGCTGGCTGTGGAATGAATCCGGCCAGGCAGGTGGCTGTCCATGCCGGGATGCCTTACCACGTTCCGGCAACCACTGTGAATATGGTTTGCGGCTCCGGTTTGAAATCCGTGGCGCTGGGCATGCAGTCCATTTTGTGCGGCAACGCGCGGGTCGTGATGGCCGGCGGCATGGAAAGTATGAGCAACGCGCCTTATCTGCTACTGGGGGCGCGCACCGGTTTTAAAATGGGAAATCAGCAACTGGTGGATTCGATGATCCATGACGCGCTGTGGGACGCTTTTTACGACTGCCACATGGGAATCACCGCGGAGAATCTGGCGGAAAAATATGAAGTATTACGCGAGGAACAGGATCGCTACGCAGTGCAAAGTCAGCAGCGTTATCAGGTCGCGCGAGAGGCAGGGAAATTTGACGACGAGATAGTCAGTGTGCCGATTCCCAGAAGGAAAGGCGATCCTGAGTTCATTTCCGTCGATGAATATCCACGAAAAGAAACGAACCTGGAGACGATTTCCTGTTTGCGTCCGTCCTTTAAACCGGACGGAACGGTAACCGCCGCCAATTCATCCGGCATCAATGATGGTGCAGCAGCTTTGCTCATCGCCGACGAAAGTTTTGTCGAGGAACACAATTTGAAACCTTTGGCTTGGATTCGCGCGTTTTCCAATGTGGGTCTGGACCCAAAGTTTATGGGCATGGGGCCTGCGCACGCGATACAACACTTATTGAAGGCAGAACGACTTTCTTTAGCGGACATCGATCTGCTGGAAGTCAACGAAGCATTTGCTGCTCAATCGCTTGCCGTGGGAAAGACGTTGGGCTGGGATGACACGCGTGTGAATGTAAATGGCGGAGCGATTGCGCTTGGTCATCCGTTGGGCGCGAGTGGCGCCCGAATCGCGGTGACGCTACTGCACGAAATGCAGAAACGCAAAACCCCGCGCGGCATTGCCTCACTGTGCATTGGCGGCGGGATGGGGATCGCGATGTTGTTTGAAGCAGCGGAAGAATAGTCATTCTGGAAACAGAGAGAGTCAACATCATGCAGGATATCGGAATTCTGGGCGCGGGATTAATCGGCGCGAGCTGGGCCTCATTTTTCGCCGCACAGGGGTTAAACGTTCGCATTTATGACGTGAATCAGGACGTCAAACGAAAGGCGCTGGAGATCGCCGTCCATAACTTGCAGCGTCTGGTTGAACTGAAATTGATTTCATCCGAAGCGTCGAATGCAGGCCAGGCAAATCTGCGAATCGTGGGTTCGATGCAGGAGTTACTGTCAGACATTGATTATGTCCAGGAATCGGTGATCGAAGATTACGCGATCAAAGCAGACGTCTATCGCGAGTTTGAACAGTATGCCCCCGAGACCGCGATTCTCGCCAGCAGTTCTTCCGGTCTCTTGATGACGCGGATGCAGTCTGTCATGCAGCATCCCGCACGTGCATTGATTGCGCATCCTTTCAACCCGCCGCATCTGATTCCACTGGTCGAACTAGTCTCTGGTGATCAGACGGCTGCTGCTACCGTCGAAACGGTTAAAGCGTTTTTCTTTCAATTAGGAAAACATCCTGTTGTCTTAAACAAGGAAGTGCCTGGCCACATTGCGAATCGTCTGGCAGCGGCTGTCTGGCGGGAGTCGCTGGCGTTGCTGGATGAAGGAGTTGCCAGTGTGGAGGATATCGACGCCGCACTCTGTCAGGGTCCCGGTTTACGCTGGGCGATGATGGGACAGCATCTGATTTATGAACTGGGCGGCGGTGAAGGGGGATATCAGAAGTTTTTCGATACGATCGGCGCCTCGTTCGAAGAATACTGGAAAGAGATGCAAACCTGGACGACGATTCCCGAATCTGCAAAACAGAAGGCGGTCGCCGGGACACAAGCGTATCTGAAACAGAAAAGCCGTAGCGAATGGACGGCCTGGAGAGATGAGAAACTGGCCCGGATTCAACAAGTATTGCGCGAGGAATAAAGAAATGTCGATCATCAAAACGGCTTTGATCACCGGAGCCGCGAGTGGCATCGGAGCCGAAATTGCAAAGACGCTGTTTAACGACGGTTGCAATGTCGTGATTGCCGACTTGAACGAACCCGAATTTCTGTCGGACCTGAAACATGAAACTCAATCCGCGGAGTTCGTTCCCACTGATCTCTCTAAACAAGAGAGTTGTCAGGCACTGGTCGAGCGTGTGGTTCAGGAATTCGGTGCGGTTGATATTCTGGTTAACAACGCCGGCTTTCAGCATATTTCCCCTCTGGAAGAGTTTCCGGAAACTGTCTGGGAAAAAATGCTGCAGGTGATGCTGACGGCGCCGTTTCTGCTCACAAAATATGCCTTTCCTACTATGAAGCAGAAGCAGTGGGGCCGCATTATTAATATGGGGTCGATTCATTCACAGGTTGCTTCCCTGAACAAAGTCGGCTACATCGCAGCCAAACATGGTCTGGTGGGTCTGACGAAAACCACGGCGCTCGAAGGAGGTCGGTTCGGGATCACGGCGAACGTGATCTGCCCCGCGTATGTCCGCACGCCGCTCGTGGAACAGCAGATCGCTGCGCAGGCGCAAACACTGGGAATCAGTGTAGAAGAAGTGGAAAGTCAGGTGTTTCTGAAAGCTTCGGCGACCGGCAGAATGATTGAACCCACAGAAGTGGCCTCGATGGTGAGTTATCTCTGTTCAGACAATGCAAAATCGATCACGGGTGCGTGCTGGACGATTGATGGCGGCTGGACCGCACAATAAGAGATCCGCGAGAACGGCATCGCTGCCTTGAAATCGACAAAAATCTCGAAACAGCATTTATTTAAGATTGCTTAGATAGGGGTGACGTATTAAAGTGTGCTTATATAAGCGGCTCGAAAAATGCCTGTTGGGACTCGTTTTCGATGAGGTGACAGATGCAGTTTCAACGACTGTCGATCGTGGCATGGCTGATGCTTCTGGTCGTTTTCTCATATCAGGCCACAGCGGCTGAGATTGAAACGTCGATTGCTGCCAAAACGCCCGAGCAGATCGCCGTCGAAGGTTTACGCCGTTTCTATACGAATCTGCAACAGAACAAAGATGGTTCTGTGCGGCTGGTTCGTCTGAGTAAGCCGCATGTCACGCTGGATGTGCTGGAACATCTTGAACAGTTTCATCAGCTGGATTATCTGGCGATTGTCTGTCCTCACATCGGCGATGCAGGGTTGGATCACATTCGACACTTGACGAATCTCGATACATTAATGCTGTCTGAATCGGCGGTCGGCGATGCAGGACTTTCCAATCTGAAGGGGCTCCACAAGCTGGAGCGACTTTATCTTGATCATACGAAAGTCTCTGATGAGGGACTGGCGCAGCTAACACATCTGTCGCAACTCAAGGTGCTTTCTTTAAACAATACGAATGTCACAGATCAAGGCCTGTCGCATCTGGCGGGTTTGAAAAATCTGGAGGTGCTGTTTCTTTCCGGTACGAAAGTCAGTGACGCCGGGTTACCTGCTCTGGCAGAACTGAAGCAGTTGAAGATCGTTTATCTTGCCCGTACTCAGGTCCAGGGAAAACGACTGTCTGATATCGCCGGCTTACCTCAACTCGAATATCTGGCGCTCAATCGTGATGCGTTAGACCCAGATAGTATTGATTCATTCTCAAAAATGTCACAGTTGAAAGGGCTGGAACTCTATCATACCGGACTCTCGCAAGACGCCGTCGACCAGATCAGGAAAAAACTACCGAAAACCAGTGTCTTTTCTGACGTGACAGAGGAGAAGCCGAAATCGGAATCCTTGCGCTTTGCGAAGTCGGATGCGTTGACCGTGAAACCAGTTTTAGAGCCGATTCAGAATCGCATCGCCGCGGGCGAGAACCTTAAACCCGATTTTCAGAAACATGTGATACCGCTCCTGGGCAGGCTGGGGTGTAACAGTCGCAATTGTCATGGCTCTTTTCAGGGACGTGGCGGGTTTCAACTGTCGATGTTTGGTTACGACTTCAAACTCGATCATGATAACCTCCTGGAACGGATCGACAAACAGAAACCGGAAGACAGTCTGGTTTTGAACAAACCCACATCCGCTGACGAACATGAAGGAGGTCTGCGTCTGCCACCGGGGGGCTGGGAACAGAAATTATTGCGGCAGTGGATTGCGGGCGGAGCCAATTCCATCGGGAAGGATGCGCCGCAATTTGTTCGCCTGGATGTCACACCGAAACAGGTCGTCTTTTCTGAAAAGGGCGAAAGCGCCAATATTAAAGCGATTGCCGTCTGGTCGGATGGCACGCGGGAAGATGTGACCTGTCTGACCCGGTTTGAATCGAAAGATGACAGTGTTGCAGAAGTCACACCGGAAGGCGAGATTCGCTCGAAAGAGCCCGGCGATACGTACGTGATTTCATATTACGACAACGGGATCTTTTCGACGCAGGTGATTTTACCCGTGCAAAAATATCAACCGGGCGCGTATCCGAATGTGCCGACGCCGACGGAAGTGGATCAGCACGTTGTCAACAAACTGAAAAAACTGGGAATTGAACCTTCCGGTTTGTGTACGGATGATGAATTTCTGCGGCGAGTCAGTCTGGATCTGACGGCGACCCTGCCCACGCCGGATGAGATTCGTGCGTTTGTCAAAGATCAATCAGCAGAAAAACGCAGTCAAAAAATCGAAGAACTGCTCAAGCGGCCGGCGTATGTGGCCTGGTGGAGCATGAAACTTTGCGATCTGACAGGCAGTAACGCCGGTTATCTTGGCGGGACGGAAATGGCACAGCCGGTCGCCGGTCAATGGAATGCCTGGATCAGACGTCGCGTGGAAGATAATATTGGCTGGGACAAAATCGTATCCGGCATCATTCTGGGAACGAGCCGCCTGCCGGGACAGACGTTTGAAGAATTTATGGCGCAGCAGAGTGAATTTACACGTTTAACAGAGCGGGCCGACTTTACCGCACTCGACAACACAATGCCCCACTATTGGGCGCGGGATAATATGTCGGTTCCGTCCGATAAAGCGTTGGCGTTTGGCTATACGTTTCTGGGAATGCGGCTGGATTGTGCGCAATGTCACAAACATCCGTTTGATGAATGGTCCAAACAGGATTTCGAACTC
>NZ_CALFPF010000314.1 GCF_937919775.1 uncultured Gimesia sp. | reverse complement strand
GGCAACGGGCACATGAATTGTTCCCGGTGCATTTAATAATTCGTGGTCTCTGAATTTCAAATCACCTCGATTTTCCAGCCACAGAACCGATCCTCGATTGTAACCAAAAATGGCTACCGCCAGATCAAGATCGCCGTCGCCGTCAAAATCCCCTGGCTGCACATCGGCAACGCGTCTGACATCATCCAGAATCACGTGGCGTACATACTCTTCGCCTTTTCGTTCGTAAAGCTCGACACGTCCAATCACCCGGTCATCGGGCAACAGGTTACCCAATATCGAAACGATGATGTCCTGATCTCCATCACCGTCAATGTCAACAACCGTCGCATGCGCGGGAGCTGCTAAATCACGAAGCAGAACTTCTTCCTGCCAGCGATCCTCGCCATCCGCTTTAAAAAGCGAAACAATACCTCGCCCTGCGTCACAGCCGATAATCTCATTTTTTCCGTCACCGTCGAAATCCAGAATTTGCACATTCGTGATTAAAGGTAAGCCAACCGGCTCAGGTCCCACAGTAGCACGTTTAAATTTTAACGGAGATGCAGGATAAGATGTCCCTCCGGAAAAGATTTCCCGGGGCTGACCAAGAGAAGGCAAACCGGGCAATAACAGCCACGTACTGATCGGAATGAGAATCACCAGACAGGTTAATAGCAGAGCACGTGTTTTCAGGGACATTGATGATCCGTCTGTTTTCATGAGAAGTGGGAGTTGCCAGTCGGAGGCAGGAATTACCAACGGCTTCCTCGCTTAATCATATCGCGTGAAGTAAAGCGGAGACAATGACTTAACATACCAAAACACGCGACAAACGTGTTTTTCTCAAGTCTTACCTTATATACGCAACCGGGAGCAAAGACTTTGGGAATATTGGCAGCAATTCCGCCAGAAAAGATCGTTCTTCCCCTGACCAGGGTACGCATATTACGACCGATTTTCCTGCTTTTGCTGACTTTAATGCCATCGGCTGTAAAGACACCAACCCCATTCGTATTATGCATTCCGGAAATAACGTCAAAGCTGGCGTTTGCAGGGCTGGCCGGAGATCACGATCAACCAGTATTGGAGCGACCTGCCACACGAGGCATAGAAGACGTTCCGCGCAGCAAAAAAGCAGATCAGCAAAAAGTATTGCTGATCTGCCTTAAGCTCACATCCTTGACTGATCAGCATTTGCTGACCAGGTTCTCTCCTTCGTCAAGCACTTAAATCAGCTTGCTGCGTCCTGCCGATACCGGCAACAGAAGCATCCGACTGCTATTTGTTGAACCCGTCGCGGAATCCAGTTCCCCAGTGACCATAGTGAATTCCACCAAATTCATGATGACGACTGCGGTGAACGTACGAACGATTTCCGTAATAGTTACTGAATGCGCGAGTCCCTACAAAATCGGTATTACCCGAGTCAGCCCGCGAACTCGAATTTTGATACGTCATCAGATCAAAGGGCTTCCAGGTCCCATTGTGATCGACCAGCCATTGTCCCTGTTCTGTCAAAAACCACCAGCTTCCATTGTGGTAGCGATACCGTGCCCGGGTAGCGTCATCTAGATTCAGATGCGCGGTCCCCGCAAGCACAATCGGATCGATCTGCGTGATGGCCTTTTCCGGCAACACCTTGCTGGTTACATTGGCTCCCGAATTAAGCTGTGCATCAGAAGAGTCAGCCTGTACTTGTGCGGATAAGAGAAGAGGGCTGAGTCCCAGCGCTGCCGCTACGGTAAATACTTTCAAACTGAGCGATTTCATGTGAATACCTTCCTTTCATTTAAGGTATCAATGTTAATTCCTGGCCGCGTTGGTAGAGTGATTGGCAAACGCCATACCCGCTCCAGAAGGAGAAGTAGATATCCCGAGATCTGCTCTAGGAAATCCACCTAGAACAAACTGTATGGAGGCATGTCTGAATAGGCAGCGTCTTAACGGAAGTAATTAAAGTGAGCATGGTTACATGACACTCAATGGATACAGAGATTTCAGCAGAGACCATGAAAGCTTTAAAACCTGATACCGAATCTGAAAGAGCTGAAACCTTCCGTTATGCAATATCTTGCTCTGATCTGCAAAAATTTGCTTGATCGGAAGAATTGTGAGAATCCCCCCCTGTTGTGGCGTTTCCCTGAATCCTGACACTGCTCAGTGACTGCTGAGACACACGGACTGAGGCAGAAAGGACGTTCCATCCCTCGCCAGTGTGGTCTGGTTAATACCCGTACGAGGCGAGACAACTTCTCACTCTGACTTTTCCTGAGAGCGGTTAGACGTTATCTTGATGTGACGTAGTGCCGGGAATGAAATCGGCGATTAGAGACTGGCTATACAATCTGCAGGAGATGAGATGAGCGATTTGCCGATATGCCCGGAATGTGCTTCTGAATATACCTATGAAGACAGAGATTTGCTGGTGTGTCCCACATGCGGACACGAATGGAACAAAACGACCGACGGAGAGGACGCCCCCGTCGGTTCCGTAGTCAGAGATGCCAACGGCAACGAACTGAACAATGGGGATACGGTGACGGTCATCAAAGATCTGAAGGTGAAAGGCTCATCCTTAGTCGTCAAGGTAGGCACGAAAGTCAAAAACATCCGCCTGGTCGATGGCGACCACGACATCGACTGTAAAATCGCCGGCATCGGCGCCATGCAGTTGAAATCGGAATTCGTGAAGAAAGTCTAGGCAACGACAAAAAGGGACGCTGGTATCTGGTTCTTGCGCGACAAGCAAAAGAGGTCAAGACCAATCGAGTTCGGTACAGTTTACGCTTTCATTGAATCCAGCGCGGGAACAATGACATTTATTTTCCCTGACGACTCTCATTCGTCTGTCGCATCAGGAAAGCACTTAGCCTTTCAAGCTCGTCGGTATTGATGTGGTCCACTCCCGCATTGACAAGTTCCTGCCACAGTTCCTCTGACTCCGGAGTCGCCCAGAATCGAACTCGTCGGCCTGACACATGAGCCTGCTCGACAATCTCTCTCAACCTGGCTCTCTCAGCCTCGGGCATCTTACCCTTTCCACGGTATTGAAAATGCGACGTCCAACGGTCGCTGATCAGCGGCATCAGATGTGATGGTTTCTCCGAATCCAGATCACCCAAGCGCCCGTCGATTCCCGTATAACACGGGTTGTCGGTTTCAATCATTTCGATGGGCCGATCCCCCGATATCACAACCTGCACCAGGCCACGAATAGATTTTCCGTCTTTAAAAGTGCAGAGAAGCCCTTCGTATTCCCGGAGTTGATTCCGCAACACCGGGTAAACGTCTTCTCCATCTGCCTTGATGTCGACCAGCAAGGTGAATGGCGGGGACTTCTCGTCTGCCTTCCGGGGATTTTCCTGGAAGTATTCTTTTAGCGGCGTGAGATACAACTTACGGAGCGTGCGTTCGCTGGATAACTCGGAACGACTATGGCCAACGAGTAATTCTCCCTCGACGAGAAAAATGTCGGCTTCCACGGACCAGAAGCCATTTTGCAGCGCATCGAGCAGTGGACAGTTATGAGAGTAATCGTTATGGGCATGCGCTCGAAATTGAGGTGTCTTATTCTCACGCTGCGCCAGGCCGATCGACTCGTAACCGACAAGTACCAGCAGAATGACAGAGAAGAACTTCAAATGGAACATTCACTAAACCCTTAGATATGTATTTTCCCGAATTCGGCTTCCCAGGACCGTTGCCTCTGGGAACAGGTTAGCGGTCATCGATCTGAGCATCCAGCTATTC
>NZ_CALFPF010000313.1 GCF_937919775.1 uncultured Gimesia sp. | reverse complement strand
ATGATGAGATCGTATTATTAATAGGGGAATCAACGGCGCGCAAAGCGGACGCTAAAAAGTACTTGCTTTTTATTTGGGGAGTGAACCAGAGTTTCTGTTTGAGGGAAAATAATTCCCGTCTGCGACTAAACCCAAGAACGTCAACAGACGGGAACATTTTCACGACTAATGTCTCAATGGGGGAATATTGAGACGTACCAGACAAAAGTATGGATTCTGCTAAAAGTTGATTTCCTTAACTACTCAAACCTAGCACACGAATCGGGGGCGTGTCGGAAAAAGTCAACAAAGTGCGTTGCCTTTCCGCATCAGAGGTCGGGTTAGTGAAATTAGAAGAAGCTTAAAGGGCAGGTAATGCCGAGAGGGCGGGTTAAACCGATTTTTTGCGGTATTCGAGATTTTGCGGATGAGAGCAGGAGTCGACCGCAGTCCCGCCTATTGTCCCGCAATATGTTCCTGAATCCACGCGATTAATGAATCTGCGACCTGTGATTTTTCGCCGGAATAGGTCGCGACGATGTCCTGGCTTTGATCGATCACTTCCACATAATTTTCAGAAGAGCCGATGGCACTCACTCCGTTGAGGACGATGGCATCGCATTTTTTGCTGTAAAGTTTGCGGACCGCGTTAAAACGGGCGTCCTGCGATTCGAGTGCGAAGCCCATGACCCAACGATGACCCTTCTGTGTACCCAGCTCGGCCAGCACATCAATGGTTTCCACCAGCTCCAAGGTAATCGCTTCTCCGGTTTTAGCGATTTTTCCTGCTTTGCGGGTTTTGATCCGATAATCGCAGACGGCCGCCGTTCCAATGACGCCATCACAGTCGGCAAACAGTTTCTCGCATTGTGCGAACATCTCATCGGTGGTTTCGACCTGATAAACTTCACATCCTTCCGGTGGAGTCAGTGTGACCGGCCCGGAAACGAGGGCGACTTCATGGCCTGCCTGTATTGCCGAGCGGGCCAGGGCATATCCCATTTGACCGCTGCTGGCATTGGAAAGATAGCGGACGTCGTCCAGGTATTCTCGTGTGGGACCAGCAGTGATGAGAATTCGCATGAGTTTCGTTCATGTCAAGAGAGTCGAAAAGAGCAGGAATGATTTCGAATCAGCCCAGTAATTCTTTCATTCGGGTTAAAATCTCCGCAGGCTCTGCCATGCGGCCTTTGCCGATCACACCACAACTCAGCCAGCCTTCTCCCGGTTCGACAATCTGAATTCCGTCGTCTTTCAGTTGTGCCAGATTTCGTTGCACGGCTGGTTTCGCCCACATATCCGCGTTCATTGCAGGGGCAATCAGGATGGGGGCGGTGCAGGTCAAGGTGAGTGTTGAGAGCAGATCCTCGGCCAGGCCGTGAGCCATTTGTGCAATGACATTTGCCGTTGCCGGAGCAATCACGAAGAGTTCCGCCCGCCGGGCCAGGCCGATATGTTCTCCCTGGAAATGTTCCTGAGGGGAGAACCCACCCTGATAGACAGGGCGACCCGTCAGAGCTTCAAAGGTCGTCGCACCAATAAACTTTTGAGCCGCCTGCGTCATAACCACACTGACGGCTGCCCCTTGTTGAACCAGTTTGCTGGCGAGGTCAGCCGTTTTGTAGGCAGCGATCCCTCCGGAGACACCTAATAGAATTTCACGCCCTTGCATGAGTTGATTTCCGGTGCTAATGGATCTGGTTCTTGAGTTAGATTAAATCGTCCAGTGAAGGACCTTTATCATCATACTCAATGGCATCCAGTGGTTTGCGATCTTCGGTAATCGCAACTTCGCCGGATTGATCCAGATAAATTTTGTCTTCCATAATTTCTTTCACCACGACTTCGAGATGATTTTTGGTCTGCAGTTCAACCAGTGGTCGTGCTCCCCGGTTGAGGGCGACGATCCGCTTTTGAATAAGTGAAGACAATTTGAAACGACCGCCAACTTTATTGACGATCTCTTCTTCTTTAAATTCTTCCAGCATTGATTTCTTGCTCCCGTTGTTTCAGGATGGTGCCAATTTCAGAAACGGCCCGGTCCAGTTCGTCATTAATAATGACATGACTATAATATTTGGCTTGCTCCAGTTCCTTGCGAATTGTTGCCAGCCGTTTTTCGATAATTTCTTCCGATTCTGTTCCTCGACTCCGAATTCGTTTTTCATATTCTTCATCGGAGGAAGTTCGTACAAACAGAGTGATGGCCTGGGGGAATTGTTCTTTCAGCTTCAATGTACCCTGCACATCAATTTCCAGAAAAGGCCAGCCCCCTTCCTGAACTGCCCGGTCAACTTCGGATTTTAATGTTCCGTACCAGTATCCCAAACCGTGAACCTGTTCGCACTCAAGTAATTCGTTATTTTTTCGCCGTTCTTCAAATTCATCCGGTGTCAGAAAATAATAATCCTGACCATCAATCTCGCCTTTCCGCCTGGGGCGGGTTGTCGCTGAGATTGCTTTGATCAGTTTGACAGGAGATTCCTCTAATAACCGTTTTACAATCGTGGTTTTACCGCTGGCCGTCGGTCCCGAGAGTACGACGATCGGCGTTTCCTGTTGCGTGTTTGCTTGGGGATTTGGCACGTTACAAAACTCCAGAGGGATCGCTGTGTAGTCTCGGTATTCCGTCTGTTTTGGATTCTGATCTAACTTATTCAACGTTCTGAACGTTTTCTCTGATTTTTTCGACTGCCAGCTTCATTTCAATCACGGCGTGTGAAATCTCAACATCATTGGCTTTAGAGCCGATCGTATTGATTTCCCGAAACATCTCCTGCACCAGAAACTCCAGCTTTTTGCCTTGGGAAGCATCCCCCTTGATGATGGTATCAAATTGTTCAAGGTGGCAGTGCAGCCGGCTGATTTCTTCATTAATGTCACATCGGTCTGCGAACAGACTGACTTCGCGAATCAGGCTGTCCGGGTCGAAGTCTACTTCCTGATCCTGCAGCAGATCACTCAGCCTCTGGTGTAGACGATCACGATAACTGGTGACGACACGGGGGGCTTTCTGTTTTACGACTTCCAGTTGATCGCAAATCTTCTGGTTACTGGCAAGGAGATCGGCCTGAGCTGACTCTCCTTCTTTTTTACGGAATTCGGTTAACTCGGTCAGGGCTCCCTGAATTGCCTGTTCAATCAGAGGCCAGTCCGCTTCAGGAGTATGCGATCGGGAATAGTTATCAATCACAGTGCCTGGCAGCGCCAGCAAACTGTTGAGGTTATCAGGCAGTGGGACGTGGCAGGCTTCGGTCAGATGTTTTAGCTGCGACCAATACTGTTTTACGACTTCTTCATCGAGCAGGTAGTCGCTCGTGCGGTCCAGATTGTCAATTCTCAGCGTCAGATTGACCGTTCCGCGCGTAATCGAACTCCGCAATAACTTTTCAATCTGGCTGCCAAGTTTTGCGTAAAAATCCGGGTATCGGGACGATATTTTTAAATAACGGTTGTTGACCGTTCGAATTTCAGCGTGAACCGATAGCCGGTCGTCTTCTGCAGTCGAACTTCCAAAACCAGTCATGCCTAGCAGCACAACACACTCTTTTCTGAATAACAGGAATCGATGAATATTAAGAGGGACG
>NZ_CALFPF010000312.1 GCF_937919775.1 uncultured Gimesia sp. | reverse complement strand
GTTCAAATTCATGGATTTTTAATTATGGTGGTCACGGTTTATGACTTCAGCAGCACTTATGGAAAGTTCGCTTTCGGGCATACCAGTCAAACGGGGAAAAGTTCGCGACGTTTATGATTTTGGGGATCGCTTATTATTCGTGGCGACAGACCGGATCAGTGCGTTTGACTGGAATTTGTCTCCCGGGATTCCGGATAAAGGCAGGGTGTTGACTCAAATCAGCCGATTCTGGTTTGAGCGTATTGAAAACATTCCCAATCATCTGCTGAGCATGAATCCTGCCGACTTACCTCTCCCCGAGAACGCAGACCTGGACGTACTGCACGGTCGATGTATGGTCGTGAAAAAAACGGAAGTGGTGCCCTTCGAGTGTGTCGTCCGCGGTTATCTTTCCGGTTCCGGCTGGAAGGATTATCTGGCAACGGGAGCTGTTTGCGGGGTTGAGCTTGCGAAGGGCTTGCAGCAGAGTGATCTGCTGCCTCAGCCATTATTTACGCCGGCTACGAAAGCCGAAACGGGGCACGATGAGAATGTCTCTTTCCAGGCCATGAGTGATGCCATCGGTCAGGAGCTGGCAGAGACACTGCGGGATCTGAGCATTCAGATATATCAACAAGGGGCAGAGTATGCGCGCCAGCGGGGAATTATCCTGGCAGATACGAAGTTTGAATTTGGTCTGCTGGACGGAAAGCCGATTCTGATTGATGAAGTGTTAACCCCTGACAGTTCCCGTTTCTGGCCTGCCGAGCATTACCAGCCTGGAGGCCCTCAGCCTTCTCTGGATAAGCAGTATGTGCGTGACTGGCTGGAAACCACCTCGTGGGATAAAAACAGCACTCCCCCCGTGCTCCCTGAAGAAATCGTGTTGAAAACACGTGAAAAGTACTTTGAAGCATTTCGGATGCTGACAGGAACGGAATGTATCTGGTAGTCGGGTCAAATTCTCTTTTGGTTTGACAGGAAATAATGGCTATTCCCCCCGGTTCTGTTTATACTGGGCAGAGCAGGTTTGCCTGGAGAAGGGGGTGCGTGCCAGTCTTTTTCAGGAGTCATTTCTTTCTATCAACAACCTGCAAAATGAAGCGATAGCTGCAATGATATCTTTTTATTCATCGATATATTTCTTCGCGGGCTTAACAGGAGAATGGAACAATGTCTTCATCAGAAGCCTCACCTCAAAAAGAGGCAGCATCTTCGGCTAAAATTACTCACCTGGGAGAATTCCGCCTGAAACGTAAGCTGGGAGCCGGAGGCATGGGCGATGTCTATCTGGCAGAACAGGAGAGCCTGGATCGTAAAGTGGCCGTCAAGACGCTGAAGAAAAAATTTGCCAACGATCCTAATTTTGTGGAACGTTTTTACCGCGAAGCCAAAGCGATGGCCAAGCTGGATCATCCGAATGTGGTCCGCTGTTATGCTGTGGGTGAAGACCGCGGGTTCCACTACGTTGCCATTGAATATATCGATGGTAAAAGCATGCAGGATTGGATGAATGAACTGAAGAAACTTTCCGTCGGTGATGCGACATTCATCATACTCGCCTGTCTGGATGCGCTCTCGCATGCACATGAGTCCAATCTGATTCATCGCGATATTAAACCCGATAATATTCTAGTTACAAGCAAAGGTATTGTGAAGGTGGCCGACCTGGGGCTCGCCAAAGCCACCGATGAAGATAACTCGATGACACAAAGCGGCACCGGGCTGGGAACGCCTCTCTATATGCCTCCCGAGCAGGCGCGGAATGCCAAACATGTTGACCATCGGACGGACATTTATGCATTAGGGGGAACATTCTATAATTTCCTGACCGGCAAGTTTCCCTTCACCGGCGATTCGGCTCTGGAATTGATTATGGCCAAGGAGTCAGGGAAATTTGAACCGGTACGAAAACTCAATCCGGAAGTTCCCGAAAAACTGGATCTGCTGATTGAAAAAATGATGGCGAAAAATCCGGACCATCGGTTTAACAACTGTGCCGAGATCATGGCGTTGCTGGAAGACATGGACCTTGAATCACCGTCGCTCAGCTTTATCGATTCCGGAGAAGTGGCCAGCGGTTCGCGAGTTCGTCGCAAAGGGGGCAGTAAAGTCTCGTCTGCTGGCGCTCCGAAACGGAGTAGCGGGCATGAGATTAATTCCGCAAAAGATGCGGCACAATCTGCGAGTAAAACGAAAGATGTCGTCGAGAAGCGGGTCTGGTTTATTCAGCATCAGAATGCAGCCGGCAAAACAATGGTCAGTAAAATGACTGTTGCACAGATCAAGCAGGGGGTGAAGGCCGGGGTGATTAACACTTCCGCGAAGGTCAAACGAACTGCTGAGGGCCAGTTTATTTCGCTGGCACAATGTCCGGAATTCGATTCCGTCATGCAGGTCCGAACGATCAAAGATAAAGCCGATGCGCGTGCGGTGAATATGGAAGATAAAATTAAGGAAATCAGCCGTGATTACGATCGCAGGCATCGCCGCCGGTTTTTCAAGAATCTGGCAGAAGGGACTTGGGGCTGGATGTCACTGATCATTTATCTCGGGGTAATAGCCGGATTATGTTACCTCGGT
>NZ_CALFPF010000311.1 GCF_937919775.1 uncultured Gimesia sp. | reverse complement strand
CCTGAATCCCGGAATTGGCTTTCGCAAATTGATGAAGTTCAAATTGTTTTGATCGTTCTAGCTTCTCTCTGAGATTTGATCGTTTTATAATCCGAGGGATTACACTCTCACCTTAGCTTCCGGAGAACGCATCCATGAGTACTTCCGATGAAAAACTCACTAAATCCTTTTATGATCGCATCAGTCATTCCTACGACTTACTGGCTGACTCCAACGAACATGTCGCCCGCGAAAAAGGGCTGAAAGCACTGGCGATTTCCGCAGGGGAAACCGTACTGGAAATCGGCTATGGTACCGGCCATTCGCTGGTTTCCCTGGCCGAAGCAGTGGGTGAAACAGGCTCCGTTTACGGCGTTGACATCTCTGACGGCATGAAAAAAGTATCCGAAAAACGGGTCACCGAAGCGGGTATTGCTGATCGCGTGAACCTCTCTGTGGCAATTACGCCTCCGCTGCCGTTCGACGACCAGGCATTCGATGTTGTCTCCATGAGTTTTACCCTGGAACTCTTTCCGCTGGAAACCATCCCCACAGTGCTTCAGGAAATCAGACGGGTATTAAAACCAGGCGGTCGGCTGGGCGTCGTCTCAATGGCGTTACCCAAAGAGGGGGACAAAGACAGCTTTCTGGAAAAGACGTACAAATGGATGCACCAGCACTTCCCGCATATTGTCGACTGCCAGCCGATTGATGCGGCCGGTTTCCTGAAAGACGCCGGCTTTACCATCACGGCAGAAAACAGTATGGATATCTGGACCATGCCTGTCGCTGTCCTCGTGGGAACATCGCCCGCCTGATCCTCTTGCTTGACCGTCTTCAGAACCGGCTTATTGGGAATCGACTGATATATGCCCGCAGATCAACAGCAACCCGCGCCGGTACTGGAACAGACAGAACGCTACCAGAAAGAACTGACTCTCTGGGATACCATCAACATCATCATCGGAATCGTGATTGGCGTCTCGATCTTCAAAGTTCCCAGTATGGTGTTCAACTTTGCCGGTTCCATCGAAGCCGGTCTGGCGATCTGGTGCCTGGGCGGTTTGTTAATGCTGGCCGGTGCGCTGTGTTATGCAGAACTGGCGGCGGCGATTCCCGAAACGGGAGGCGACTATGTCTTCCTCTCCCGGACGTATGGAAACGGCACCGGGTTTCTGTTCGGCTGGGCCCAGTTTGTGGCGATCAATCCGGGTAATATCGGCATCATGTCTTACGTGTTCGCCCAGTATGCGGTTTCGTTTCTGGGAGTCTCAGAAGAGTGGTCCGTGCATCTGGCCGCTTTCTCCGTCTGTGTCTTGATCTGTTTGAACCTGCTGGGACTGATGGTCGGCAAACGGGCGCAAAATATTCTCACGTTTGCGAAAGTCGTCGGCTTAGCGGCAATTGCACTCTGCGGCCTGTATCTCGGCCTGCAACCCACTGATCCCGCGACGCCCGTCATTTCCAATGATACCGGTTCGACTGCGAATTTTGGTCTGGCGATGGTGTTCGTGCTGTACGCTTATGGCGGATGGAACGATGCCGCGTTTGTCGCAGCCGAAGTGAAACAACCGGGCAAAAATATTCCCAAGGCACTGATGATCGGCGCGGTCGGAATTCTGGCGATTTATCTGATCATTAACGCGGCTTACCTGTGGGGACTGGGTTATGAAGGACTCCTGAAATCACAGGCTCCGGCAGCCGACCTGCTGGAGAATGTCTGGGGAAAAACCGGGAAATCAGCCATCAGCCTCGTGATTATGATCTCTTCCCTGGGTGCCATCAACGGTCTGATTTTGACAGGCTCACGCGTCAATGTGCGTCTGGGAATGGACCACCGCTTCTTCGCGATGCTGGCACGCTGGAATTATCGCGTCAACGCCCCCATTTACTCGCTGCTGATTCAGGGACTGATCTCCGTTTGTATGATTGTTCTCATCGGAACCGATGCCGGTCAACGCATTCTGGAGTTACCCTTCACGCTGATTCAATGGGACATCATCAACTGGAATCAATACGGAGGCGGCTTTGACACTCTACTCGCAGCGTCGGCTCCTCTCTTCTGGATCTTCTTCTTATTGACGGGCCTGAGTCTGATCATCCTGCGGTTCAAGCAGCCTCAACTGGAGCGTCCCTTTCGCGTTCCCTTTTATCCGGTGACCCCCATCCTGTTCTGTCTGACCTCGGTCTACATGCTGTATTCCAGCCTCGATTATGCACGCGGCCTGACACTCTTAGGTCTCATCCCCGTCCTGATCGGCGTCCCGCTCTACTGGATGAATCGCAACAAACCGGCAGACGTTTCCCATTAGCCGCAGGGCGTCAGGTCGTGTTTATTTATTGGTTTTGTATGTGATTCCCAGAACCGCAACCTGACCCAGCTCGGTTTTAACCGCGGCTAACGCCGTGCGGCTAATCTTATTTTCAGGTACTTCGACAGCCGAAAGACCTATTAGCCGAAGGGCGTTAGCCCCGGTTCCTTCCCGTCCCTTTTTTGACTGCAAATGTTGTTGTTTTTCTTTTCCCGGAACTCATTCGAATCAAGCAACACGAACTGGCATGCAAACGCAGCATTGCGTAACATGAATGTCCATCGAAACTGAAACCCACCCCGGCCTTTTATTACTGGATCCCAACCATGAAATCACGCGCCGCTTTGATTTACCTCGCCGCCCTGTTCCTCATGCAGACGGTGGTCTGCCCGGTTACTGCAGAAGAAACGATCGCACCGCTGGAGCTGCCGAAAGTCGAGGCTTCGTTTCAGCCCCCCTATTATAGTACGACCTACGAACAGCCGACCGATCCGAAAGAGGGACAACTGCAGATTGGCGTGACGTACACGCTCTGGATTCCCGAAGGGCTCAAACAGGTCCGTGGGATTATCGTCCATCAGCACGGCTGTGGTTCGGGCTCCTGCACGGGCAGTGTGACTGCCGCCCACGATCTGCACTGGCAGGAACTGGCAAGAAAAAATAACTGTGCCCTGCTCGGCCCCAGCTTTCATCAGGCAGAGAAACAGAACTGCCGCCTCTGGTGTGATCCGCGGAACGGTTCGAACAAAGTGTTTATTGAGTCGCTGAAGAAACTGGCGAAACTGTCAGGTCACCCCGAAGTCGCCACCGCGCCCTGGTGTCTGTGGGGTCATTCTGGCGGCGGGTTCTGGTCGAGCCTGATGCAGATGGAATACCCCGAGCGGATTGTCGCGATCTGGTTTCAGTCGGGCACCGCCTATGGTTACTGGACCAATGACGAAATTACCGCGCCCACCATTCCGGAAGCAGCGATGAAAATTCCCATGATGGCCAATCCCGGCCTGAAAGAAAAAGACAACAAACGTTTCAGCCGCGCCTGGACGGGCAGCCTGGCGATGTTTGAAGACTACCGCGCCAAAGGCGCGCCGATCGGCTTTGCCCCCGATCCCAAAACGGGCCACGAAACCGGCGACTCGCGTTATCTGGCGATCCCCTTCTTCAATGCCTGCCTGGAAATGCGACTGCCCGATCAGGTCGGCGAAGCTTTGAAGGACGTCAATCTGAGCGACGGCTGGCTGGCACCGGTGAACAGCGAAGAGACGCCGGTCCCTTTTGCCGATTATCAGGGAGATAAATCGAAGGCGGTCTGGCTGCCAAACAAAACGGTCGCGATGGCCTGGCTGGACTTCGTCAAAACGGGCGCTGTCAACGATACCACAGCACCCCCTGCACCGACCGACGTCAAAGTCGATTCATCCACCGGCACGATCACCTGGACCGCTCCCACCGACTTCGAAAGCGGCATTCAATCATTCGTGATCGAACGCGACGGCAAACAGATCGGCCAACTCCCCGAGAAACCAACCAACCGCTTCGGCCGCCCCCTGTTCCAGAACATGAGCTACGGCGACACGCCGGTGTTGCCTCTGCTGAAATTCGAATTCGTGGATAAGACCGCGGAAAACGGGAAGACGTACAAGTACCAAGTGAAAGCGGTGAACACCGCCGGTTTACAATCAAAGTAGTCTCGAACCGGCAGATAAGAGACCTAACTCGTCTTTTATCTGCCGTTTTTTTTCTACCACGAAAGACACGAAAACACACGAAAAGAATTGTCAGCAAACGCACCCTTTCCAGAAACTGCAATCAAATCATAAAACGTAGGGGTCGATCTATGTGTCGACCCGCCTGGTGACGAGCTGTTCATTTTGTTCGTGCAACGGGACCAGAGCAAACACCGCACATGAAAAAAATAATCAACGTCGATACCACGGGTAGCCACATAGGGCTACCCCTACATTTCTTTCGTGTCTTTCGTGGCAGCAGTAAACTATAAGATGACTCATATTCGCCAGTCTCTCTACAGTTATTAAGAACGACGGGTAACGAATCTGCCGAAAAGAAATTGCCGTCTTTTGACGGTCCGCTTCACGGTTGGTCATAACGCTGCGGGCTGATACCCGGTGCATGGCGGGACATCTCGTCGGGACGATTCGGCAGATCATAATTGATCTTTCGCGTATTCAAGCTACGGAAATACGGGCGGACATGCGCTGGCAATGTGTTGACGCGATCGAGATCGTAATCGGGAACATCACCGATGGGGCCGGCCCACGCCGGACGATACGCAATGGCTAACAGATGACGGTCGCTATCACTAAAATTGGGATAGTTGGCGTGGAACACTTTCTGATTGATGATCACCGCCGAGCCAGCCCGACACGTTACCATCTCTTCATCGTCATGAGAGAGGTAGCGTTGATACGGATTGGCGTCCGCATGCAGTGAAAGATGTGAACCGGGAATGACTTTGAACGGGCTGTGTTCGGGCGTCAAATCATCGAGGTAATACAACACACGCACAAGACACGGCGAACTCGCTCCCAGACCGAAAATTTTCGAACCGTACGGTTGTGCGTCGGTATGAATGGCGATTCCCGGATGCCCCGGCTGTGAGACAGCATAAGCACAGGAAGTGCAGATCAACTCGTCGCCAAACAGCGTTTCCAGGAACTCAATCATGGCTGGCAAGGCAATCAATTGCCGTCGGCGAATCGGTCCATTGGACGCCGCTGAACCCTCGCTGATGCTCGCTGTAATCTGTGCCAGTCGCTGGCAGCCGCATTAACTCCGCACGAATTAATTCTATTTGTTCGGCTGACAACAGATCCGGAATCACCACATATCCGTCCAGTTCAATTGAACGGATACGTTGCCCCGTGCTCAATGCCGACCAATCCGTCTCCACGCGTTTCGCAGTAGAAATGTCTTCGCGTGAATTGGTAAAAGACACATTCATGTTGCTCACCTCTATGTTCTATTTAATTCATGTCTCTCATTGCCAGCAAACGCACATCTTCCAGAAACTGCAATCAATTCATAAAACGTAGGGGTCGACCCATGTGTCCGAACGTGTGTTACCTGTGTGTACGGTCTTTACACTTGCCAACAGTGATTAAGTATTCAAAACAGTTCCCGCAAGCGCCCCTGATTTTCCCGACACATCACTGATTCGAATCAACGCTCTCCCCCTTGTGGCGGGAGATAGGTTGGTACGTTTAAGTGGAGCATGGAGTCTTTTGGCTGGTACAGCGGGCTTTCAAAGGGCATGCGGGATATTTCGCGGCTCCCTCTTCCGCCAAAGTTGAATTCGATATAATACGGTCTCCTGGTTCCTGCCCAGTAGGTTTCCCATTCGGTGTCGACTTTGCCATCTTCGGTAATCCGCACGGGGGTTTTCAAGCCGTGATAGCCGTAGCCGCCATCAATGTCGACAGGATCGACGCCGTTGGCAATCAGCTGATCGATCAGCTTGAAGCGTGCATCCGACCAGCGCCAATAATCGATGGTCCCCGCCACAGAAACCGCTGCCAGCATCAGCGTAAATACGACATAAAAAACAAGCATTAGACGTTTCCTGCGAATTTTCCCGTGATACATGAAACCGGCAAGGGCAACGCAAATCAGTAAATAGCGATCAAACAGAAAGAATTTACTCAGCACGCTGATGGTCACTACAGCGGACAACAGCAGCAAAAACGCCGTCAGGGGAACCGGGATCAAAGCAGGGAAACCGCGGACGCCATTCCGGAACGCCTCGCGCAAGGCAGCGATAATCCGAGACAGCATCAACGTTCCCGAGATGAGTGAGACAATGTGGATCAGCACGATGGCCCCTTCGATGTCGGGCGCGCCGGGCCGCCCCAGATGTAATATCGCCGTATCATGTAACCCTTCACCGATCAGCCCGACATGATAAAAGTGCGCCCAGGTGATACGATCCAGGGCGGCAAAGCCGAATTCCGCCGGGTTCGAAAAGATCAGTTTCATCTCGGACAAAAGAAACGCCAGCGCGCAGCCGACGAGAATGCGGGGCTGCCAGCGACGGGCCGACATCAGTTCAAAAGGCAGCCAGAACAGACTGATCAGCGCCAGCCCCTGTAACCACGCGGAACAAAAGTTCGCCGCACTCTCCAGCGGCGCATCCCAGAGTGTCTGGAAGATTAACACAATCCGCGGCCCCAGTCCGCTGGTGTTGCCGCCCCCCTGATCGAGCCAGCGCCACACGAAAGCGAGAAACAGAAAAGGAACCAGGCCTCCGACTAAAGTCGCCCAGATTCGCTTCGGTTGCCAGACAATGGGCCGTGCCAGAAATACAAGCAGTAATGCCAGACCGTACTGGCGCTGCAGCGTGACGAGCCCGATGGCGATTCCCGCCAGAATCGGCACCAGTGGATTCGAGGTGCGCCCGGTTAGTTCAATGATGGCGACTGCCGCGAGGATCAACAGCAGGAACATCATGTCGGTCATGAAGCTCCATGTGAGAGGCACTACCAGCGGATTCACCGCCAGCAAAGCCGCCTTCCCCGCAGCGCGGCGCCAGGGGCAGTCACCAAATAGACGCAGGCTGACGTAGAACACGTAAACGCAGGTTATGCCGATGCCCCAGCCCACCCAGCGCAAGAGTTCGCCACTGTCATTCCCGGAGATCAGGCACGCCCCATTTGCCAGAATGATCTGCGGCAGTCCCCAGGCCATCGCAGACGGGTGCAGACGCAACGTGCCCTGCTCAAACCATTGCTGACACGCCCAGCTGTAAGCCCAGTCATCGTTGCAAACGACTTCCGTCCCCCAGGGAATGCTGAAACCGATCGCAGCGTGAACGACGATCATAAGCAGCGTTAATCCGAGCAACGGTTTCAGATCTCCGCCGCCCGTGCCTTGCAACTTTTTCTCCGCGATTGTGCTGTTCACAATTTCTCTCTCACAATAAACAGTGTGTCGTGATCTCTGTGTTTATCGGGATTAGAAACCCTGGATGATAAACAGTGAGAGAATAACCATCGACTACACCATTCGCGTCGATGAAAAAGAGACTCCAGAAGCGAAACGAGTTAGTCTGACGATAACGGCGCATCCTGTTTGAAGCAAACGAAATCAGGACGACCTTTTTAAACCGGTACAAAAAAAAGGAGGCTGTTGAAATTTCCGTTCGTGGAGAAGACTGCGAAAAACGGGGGCCTGCTGGTGTGAGTCGAGAAGTAGGGGCCGCCCTGTGTGGCGGCCCGCTGTCTCGACTTTGTTTGTGTGATGCCGTTCGGCGCTGGTTCTGGTTCCATTCAGAGCGTGGATTTAGATCGCGCGTCACCAGGCGGGATGACACATAGGTCATCCCCTACGAATGACGTCGGGGTATCCAAACAGGTTGTTTGCGCAATCGTGTGGGAGTCAACGTCGAATTTTATTCCAACGCTGGTGTGAGTCGAGAAGGAGGGGCCGCCCTGTGTGGCGGCCCGCTGTCTCGACTTTGTTTGTGTGATGCCGTTCGGCGCTGGTTCTGGTTCCATTCAGAGCGTGGATTTAGATCGCGCGTCACCAGGCGGGATGACACATGGGTCATCCCCTACGAATGACGTGGGGCATCCAAACAAGTTGTTTGAGCAATCGTGTGGCAGTCAATGTCGAATTTTATTCCAACGCTGGTGAGAGTTGAAAAGGAGGTCATAGAAAACGCCAACGATTTCACAACAACAGCACGAACAAACATTCGTAGGGGTCGGTCCATGTGCCGACCCGCCTGGCGGGGTTCAACTTTGTAACACGATTACAAAGGAACCGGAAAAACGTTGGGCCGGTCATTTTACAAACAACGCCGACACCGAGGGTAGCCACATAGGGCTACCCCTACTTTTCTTTCGTGCTTTTCGTGTCTTTCGTGGTAGCAAATAAAACGACGTGTCCGGCGTTTCGGTGCGGGATGTTTATCTGGGACCGTCCGGGGGATATCGGGTAGGATTCTCGAAGGACGCGCGGACATGTGGGTATCGCCCCTGTTTTGCAGGGCATGCAGCGCCTTTGTTTCTTTTGACACGATTGACGTCCATTTCGTTTCGCATCGGTTTGGATTGTTGTGCTGTTAAATGGATTTTCGCGAGTGGCGTGAGGGAGTCAAGATAAAATGGAATTTGATGTGTGGCGAAATGGTGGTGGGATGTGGTCGCGTGAAGGCAAGGCTTGGCTCGTGTGTGCTGGCTGTGTGGAGATGTGTGTCGATACGCATGATTTTATGAGACTCTGTTTTTCAAAGCGGCCTAAAACCAGCGGGTTTTATGGTGCTCCTATTGCAGGTGTTCGCGCTCTTCACCTGAAACGATGGTGCTCTCTCGCGCGCGACACACAACGGAGCAGTTTCCGAAAATGTGCCATCGCGTTAAGAGCGAGTTTATTCAGTGTGGGAGTGTTGATGCACTGGTGGCGGATGTTGAGCGGGTGTAGAACGTTTACCCGTAAGTTGAATGCTGGTTCAAAACCGGTGGCTAGCGCCATTCCGCTCATATTTCTTTTATTCGCCGGGATATTTTTCCCAGCGGTAGGCGAGTTTCGAATTTTTCCAGAAGACTTTATCCAGCGCCGGCTGGCCTTTGTCCTGCAGGTAGTCGACGAGGATTTTCTGCAGCGTGACATAATCGGCGGCGCGTTCGGAGACGGGCCAGTTGCTGCCGAAGATCATGCGGTCGACGCCGATCTGATTCCAGATCACGTCCAGCGTCGGACGGTAATAGGCAACGTCGGACGGGACATTGTCGGGGCGATGGCGGGAGGCACCTTCGACCAGCGCGGAGATCTTGATGTAGACCTGCTTCTGATCGGCGAGGGCTTCCATGTAGGTCTTCCACTGCGGGTCGATCTCGTCCCCTTTGATGACGACGTTGCCGATGTGGTCGACGACGATACGCAAATCGGGCACCTGTTCCGCGAGACGGCGGGCACCGTCCAGTGTGACCGGGCCGCCATTCAGGTCAACCTGCAGTCCCATGTCGGCCATCAACTTCAAGTCATCGATAAACTGCTTCTGCGTCAGGCCGGTCTGCAGCAGGTCGTAATTGATGCGAATCCCTTTGTAGATCGGATTTTTGGCGAAGCGTTTGAGATGCGTGCGGAACATGTCCTCGCCGGGGGTCAGGCGTCCGACAAAACCGATGATCACGGGATTGTCTTTGACGAGATCCAGAATCCACTGGTTGTCTTCGACCAGTTTGCTGGCTTCGACGATGACCGTCGCATTCACAGGCTGGTACTTTTTCAATTCGACAAAATCTTTTGGCAAAACCGTGCGGTAGAGGGAAGAACCTTTGGTCGGCCAGGGAACGCCTTCGGGGCGGCTGGGATCGTAGAAATGGGTATGCGTGTCGACCACTTTCGCCGGCAGCAGGACGGGGGCCTCTTTCTCGGCACTGAAACTGATTCCAGTCTGAGCGGCAACCAGCCCTGCCGATGCGGTCTTGATAAATGTACGACGATCAATGTAATGCATATTGCTGTTCCTCTGAGCTGACGGCCTTCACTATGACAATGTTGACTTCTAATAAGATACCAAATTCTTCACAGTCTGCTATATCTATCTATCTTTACAATAATCTACCCCATTGGCGAAGGAATTTGAATCGCACTTCCCTTTAACGGCTGTATTTGCTAACTTTCACGCACTACGTATCTTTACTCCCGCGTGCTCCTAAAATCGTTGCCAGGATCGGCTTCCAGAAAATTCAACGGACTTGATATTGCGATGCCCGAGTCAGATAACCACAACTCGAGTTTGAATCGACGTGAACCGGAGTCTTCCGCATATGAGACGGAAGCAGCCTGGCGGAGCGAGCTTGAGGATTCCGGAACGGAACCCCCGCTTGAATCGGACTGGGAGTCGCCGAACCTCGACGACGAGATCGAAGATTTTGATCTGTCATTCAAATTTGAAGATTATGCCCCGGTCTGGGTGCAGAAGATCAAAGCGCTGTTCGGCACAGATCCCGAATGGTCACTTGCCTCTGCGGTCGGCGCCCTTGCCATTATCCTCACGGCACTCCTCCTGCTGGGAGTACCGGACGGAAACAAGGAACCTCTCACGGCAGAAATCGTCGCATCGGAACCAGAGATCATATCCTTTCCACTTGACTCGACGCCCATCGATTCCCGCATCGAGATCGAAGCCTCCGCGCCGTATCCACTGGTGGAATTTGGAACCGAGCCGCTGCAGGTCTCGTTTGGTGATCGTGCCGATTTTTTCTCTGGAATCGCGACTCGTGAAGAACAGCCGACGCGACCGGAATTACCCCTCAGTTTTCCGGAATTCAATCCGCCGCCGGAATCGGCTTCTGCCTCTTCGCTGGTGCTGAGCGTGCAAAAAATCAGAATCATCGAAAGAGAGATGTTCGATCCGGACATCGATCAGCAGTTTTTCGTAGAAGCAAATCGGACTCTGCCTGAAATGCAAAGTCAGCTTGAACCGGCTGACCGGTTTCTGTTTGATCAGAGCTGGAAACTGATTGATCTGGCCCGCTCCGATTCTCAAACACAACAACTCATTCGCCCCACGCTGTATCACGAGCGTTTTCCCGGCGGAGAACATGTGCAGGTCGGTCAGGAGCAGCCCGCCGACCGCAGCCAGCTTGACCGGCTCACACAGGCATCCGCGCCCCCGCAGGAAGAGCGATTGAATCTCGAAATTCGGAAGCAGGTTCCCACGACAGGAGCCGCACAAAATCTGCTGACCTATTCCATCCTGGTAAAAAACCGGGGCACGTTACCTGCCTATAATGTGCACGTGGATGAAACACTTTCGCCGCTCGCCAGTCTGGTTGATTTTTCGCCCCCCGCGGAAGTCAAACAGAATCATCTGCACTGGAAAATCGCACGGCTCGATCCCGATGAAGAACGCGAGCTTCAGGTCAAAGTATTTCTGGAACAGGAAGGAAGCGTGAAAACGAATTCGAATATCACGCTGGCTTCCAACGTCGCCGCTTCCACGGAGATTTCCGCAGCCCGCCTTGATCTGCAAATCAAAGGCCCGGAAATGGTGACCGCCGGTGAAATCTATGCGCTTGATTTTGTGGTCACAAATCAGGGACCAATCAGTCAGAATACAGTCAATCTGAACCTGGACCTGCCCGAGGGGCTCGAACATCAGGCCGGACGTCAATTGAGCTTCAAGGTTGACCAACTGGCAGCCAATGAATCACGCACGTACCATGCCCGCGTCAAAGCGACCAAATCTGGGAACTTCACCTCGCAGGCGGTGCTGATGGCAGACGGTAATGCGCTGGGCGAAGCGGAACTCAAGCAAAATGTCGTCGAAAGAAAAACAGAACCCGCGCCGACTCCTGTACAACAGACCGCACCGCAGTCGACTGCAAAGCCGGCCCCGGCAGTCGCTCCCGCAGCCGCACCGGTTCAAGTCTGTCCTTGTCAGCCCGTCTATGGCCCGATTTTTTATCTGGTCCCCTGATCGCGAACGCAGGCGTCAGCGCTCATTCCCGCCGATCTTGCATAATCGGCGGGCAGAATATTGCAAGTGGTTCCGAAAAGGGGTTAGCATAGAGAGCGTCCGTTTTCCTGATCGTGCGGAAGCAGCTTCGCCCCTTCCAGAGAGACTCCGATGAAATTATTCTCGCGCTATTTTCAAATTCTGATTCCGGTTTTGCTGTTTTTCCTGCTCGGGATGCCGCGAACTCTTCACGCAGTAGATCCCACGCTGGGTCAGGCAACCATCACCGCCGGCAAACAGCCGATCGAAAATGAACCCGTTTTCGCAGACCTGCCTGAAACCGGATTTGCGCATGAAGCGGTATATCTCATCGAGAAATCAGCGTCCGAGACAAAAGCGATTCCCGCTCAAATTGAAATCAGAAAAGACAAAACAAACCGGCTCTGGTGGATTCTGCCCGGCAAGACGGCCGCCGGCGTCACACGGGTGTTTGAAATCAAAGCGGGAACAAACAAAATCGAAAACCCGGTTTCGATCAAAGACACCGGCAAGGTGTATCAGTTTTTCATCGGCACACATCCGGTTTTGAATTACAATTACCAGCATATCCCTGCGCCGGATTCATTAGATCCGCTGTATGGCCGCAGCGCGCATATTCATCCAATCTGGACTCCGCGTGGAAAAATTGTTTCCGATGAATTTCCCCCCGATCATGCCCACCAGAGTGGACAGTTCCTTGCTTATACCAAAGCCAAATTCGAAGGGCGCGAGACGAATTTCTGGGAAATCAAAAGTAAAAAAGGACGCGTGCGTTTTCATAAACTGATTTCACAACAGGAGGGCCCCGTCTTCGCGGAACTGAAAGTGGAACAGGAACACGTCGATCTTACCGGCAGCGAAGAAAAAGCGGCTTTAATGGAAACGTGGACGATTCGCGTCTGGAATCAACCGGAACCACAGCCTGAATTCTGGTTGTACGACATTTCTTCGGAAGCCCGTTGTGCCTCGGACAGCCCGTTGATTCTCCCCCAATATCATTATGGAGGCATGGCCATTCGCGGCGGTCGTGGCTGGACGAAAGAGACCTGCCGCTTTTTGACCTCGAACGGAAAAACACGTGAGAACGGAAATCATGACCGGTCACGCTGGTGTGATATGTCTGGCAGGAAAGAGAACGAGGACGCATTGAGCGGTTTTACCATTCTGAGCCATCCTGCGAATTTTCGTTTTCCCGAACCGGTGCGGATTCATCCCTCGATGCCTTATATGGTGTTTACGCCCAGCGTATTAGGCGACTGGAAAATCGAACCGGGAACTCCCAACATCAGCCGTTATCGTTGTCTGGTCCACGATGGTGCGGCGCTTCAACGCACAGAACAGATCTGGCGAAACTATGCCAGCCCGCCTCAAGCCACATTGCAGCTCATCACGGAATCAAATTAAATCGCTGAAAGAATCAACCATGATTTGGGACTTACATTGCCACCTGTCCGGGGTAGAAGGAAAAACGGTCGACGAACGCATTGCCCAGTTGATGGGTTATGCGGACCGCATGGGCGTGGAGCGACTCATCTTTTTTATGGGCTGGCCATTTTCCGTAGACCCCACGCCTGACGAATTTCGCAAACAGAATGATCAGGTGATGCAGGCCATCAGTCACTGGCACGATCGCGCGTTTGGTTTTGTGTATCTCAATGCGAAATACGTAAACGAAAGTATTCAAGAGTTAGATCGGTGTGTCAAAAACGGCCCGATGATTGGCGTGAAATTATGGGTTGCCACCCGCTGCAACGATCCGGCTATTGATCCAATCATAAAACGGGCTGCAGAATTAAACGCACTGATTTATCAGCACACCTGGTTCAAATCGGGGGGAAATCTGATCGGTGAATCCACTCCCGGTGATCTGGCGCTGATGGCGAAACGACATCCGAAGGTCCCACTGATCGCCGGTCATATCGGCGGCGACTGGGAACTGGGACTGCGTGCGATTCAGGACAGCCCCAACGTGTATGCCGGCATCGGCGGATCGGATCCAACCGCCGGGATCACGGAAATGGCAGTGCGAACGCTCGGTGCCGACCGTGTGCTGTATGGCAGCGATATCGGGGGCCGCAGTTTCTCCTCTCAACTCGCCAAAATTCAAGGCGCCGACATTCCTGAAGTTTCCAAACGTTTAATTCTGGGTGGTAATCTCAAACGACTGTTGACCCCCATTTTGAAAGAGAAGGGGATCAAAATATGATCATCGATTCGAACCTGTATCTCTCGCGCTGGCCTTTCAGACGACTGCCTAATGATGAAACTGCATCACTGGTCAAAAAGCTGAAACAGAATCAGATCGAAAAAGCATTCGCCGGCAGCTTTGACGGTCTGCTGCATAAAGATATTCGTGCCGTGAACCAGCGGCTGGCAGCGGAGTGCAGAACGGCTGGCCCTGATTTACTGATTCCCGTCGGCAGTATTAACCCCCGACTGCCCGGGTGGGAAGACGATGTGATTGCCTGCCATGAAGAGTGGCAGATGCCGGGCCTGCGTCTGCATCCGAATTACCATGGATATCAGCTCAGCGATCCGGACGTTAAGAAACTGTTTGCGATGGCGGCGGAGCGCGGGCTGTTTATTCAGATCGCAATGCGGATGGAAGACGATCGCACGCAGCATCCCCTGATGAGAGTCGACGATGTCAACTTTGCCGCGTTACCCGATCTGATGAAACAGAACCCGCCACTGCAGGTCACCATTCTCAACGGATTGAAATCGCTGAGTGGAGCGAAGCTGACCAGACTGACCGAAAACCCGAACCTGACCATCGAAATCGCCATGCTGGAAGGGGTCGGAGGAATTGAGAAACTGATGAAACAGGTTCCGTATCAACAGATTCTCTTCGGCTCGTATTTTCCCTTTTTCTATCTGGAATCCAGCTTGAACAAACTGAAAGAGTCTGATCTGGGAATGGAAATTGAAAAGCAGATCTCTCGGGAGAATGCGCAAGGGCGGTTCCTGAAGCCAAGCCAGAGGTAAACGGAATTATTCCGTCCATTCCAGATAGGGGTCGAGGCCCATTTTGTGAAACATTTCAATCCGGTGTTTTTCCTGTTTCAACATGTCACGGCGTTGTTTGTGATGCAGTTTTTCGAGAAATTTCTGCGTACCGTTAAAGAAGGAAATCCAGCTCGGAGACAGCTCGCCTTTCTCGTCGGCTTTGGCAGATTCAATAATTTTCTTGAGCTGTTTCAACTCCAGACAACGCAATAATTCATCTTCCAGCGAGAGAAAAAACTGATAGTGTCCGGGATCTCCCTGCCGTGCAGAACGGCCAATCAACTGACGATCAATCCGCGCCGAAGTATGCATCTCAGTCGCAATCACATGCAAGCCTCCATTTTCGCGCACCAGATCTTTCAGCAGGATGTCGGTCCCGCGGCCTGCCATATTGGTGGCAATCGTGACCCGTGCAGGTTCGCCGGCCACTTTCACGATATCCGCTTCCTGCGCGTGATATTTGGCGTTCAGAATCTGGTGCGGAATTGCTTTCATCGCCAATAAATCACCCAATGATTCCGAGGCTTCGACAGAAGGGGTTCCCACCAGAACCGGGCAGCGTTTTTGCCTGATACGTTCAATTTCTTCTACGACAGCCAGGCGTTTGTCCTGCATGGTTTTGAATACTCGAGGCGAACTCCCTTTTCGAATACAGGGACG
>NZ_CALFPF010000310.1 GCF_937919775.1 uncultured Gimesia sp. | reverse complement strand
CGGCAGGGCCTTAAAGATGCGATTTGTACCATAAAACGTCTTCACATAAATCATAGCTGACAAACTCAGAATCACCGACAGAATCGTATAAGGAATTAACTCCATATGCGAGCCAACCGTATGCTGCAATTCATTGCCAAAGAGTGGCATGAACCGCAGCCCTGCGGGGAGAGACATGCAATAGATCGAATAGGCAATAATCGAAGACATCGCAGCAGGGACAATCACATCCGATTCGAAGTCAGCGTTGCTGTAAAGAATCTCTGCCGCAAACAGAGCCCCCGCAAGAGGAGCACGAAAAATAGCGCCAATCCCTGCGCCCACGCCGGCAGCCAGCATGATTCTTCGATCACGGGCGGAAAGTTTTAATGCAGTTGCGACCCAGGAACCGAAACCTGCTCCAATCTGCGCGATCGGTCCTTCACGGCCCGCGGAACCTCCTGTCCCCAGAGTCAACGCGGAAGCAATCGTTTTGATGACAGGCACGATCGGCTTTATGATTCCACGTTTCGTATGAAATGCATCAATGGCGGCGTCAGTACCATGGCCTTCCGCTTCAGGCGCAAAAGTATAGACGATCAGACCTGATGCCAGGCCCCCTAAAGTAATCACTACTAACATTAGCCAGGGTGAAAAATCTGAGTTGTCCTCTTTTGACTTGTAGATGGAATGCTCGCCCACAGTTTGTGGATGATCAAAACCAGAGATGGCAACCAGGGAATTATGTTCGACGACCTGAATCAGGACATCAAACACGATAGCCCCCAATCCGGCGACGATGCCGATTAAACAGGAAAGCACAAACCATTTTGCATTCGTTTTCAGATCGAATGAGATCAGAAATTCGCCAAACTTTTTGAATAAAATCATATCTGAACTGTTACAATCTGGATTGTGGTTAGAAAATCGGCTGTTCGCCTGGTGAATCCCGGGGTGGTGAATCCTGGGGGATTCTGCCTTTGAATAACAGTGAGGTCAAGTGCCGTCATTTTTTATCAAGCAGACACTGATAAATTCCGGTTTGAAGACTTGGATCCCATACCGAAGTCTGCCATACTTTACTCCGTTTTAACTGATTTGTATCTTCTTTTCGATGTACTTTGTTTGAGTCAGTGTGGAAAATTCTCAGTTTTATTTAGGTGTCGAGACTTCAGGCCGCTGCGGTTCTATCGCAATCTCTGATACGCAACAACAAATGGTGCAAATCGATTTGCAGCAACAGGGAAGAAAACACGCACAAACGCTGGTCTCTGAAGTAAAAAACCTGCTGAATCAACTGAAACTGGCTCCGAATCAGATTACAGGAATTGGTGTCAGCCGAGGTCCTGGCAGCTTTACGGGCTTGAGAATCGGCACCGCTTTCGCAAAAACATTTGGATATGTCACCGGTTGCCCGGTATTGGGAGTGGATACTTTTGAAGCAATTGCACTCAATTGTCCACCAGAAATCAGCGAAACTTACGTGATTTCCAATGCACAGCGGGGAGACCTGTTTGTCGGCAAATATCTCAAAATTTCAGACAATCAATGGGAAAGAACGTCTGAGATCTGCTTATGGGAAATCACTGATTTTTGCCACTCTCTCAAACCCGGAGATACCATCAATGGGCCGGGAATTGAGTTACTGGATACGCCATCTCTTTTCGATTACCGGCTACTGGAACCGGAATTCCGAAATCCGGTTGCCGCAAAAATCTCGGTAATTACGGCACGAATCCTGCAAAACAGTCCGTCTGCAGATCACGCTGCCCTTAGTGAAGTCTGGGATTTAACCCCGTTTTATCTGAGAAAAAGTGCCGCGGAAGAAAAATGGGACGCGACACGACAGATTCATACTGATTGAGCAGGGTAATTTCCTGTCAGGACGGAAGCGGCGGCAAACGTAAATAAAGCGATTCGATTCACGACTCTGGATTTCTTTTTTTCTTGAAACAATTTCAAGAAGACACTCTCACCCGGAATCCCGCTTGGCTATAATACAGGCCAAGGAATTGTTCGATTTTCAGACTCCGGAGTTTATGAACTACTGCGACAAATTCGAAAGAGTCCCTGTTGTTCGTCGGATTTTCACTTTTCCATTCTTCA
>NZ_CALFPF010000309.1 GCF_937919775.1 uncultured Gimesia sp. | reverse complement strand
ATCGCTGCCAGAATTTGTTCTTTGAGTAATATATTTCTCGTCTTCAGATTCGCAGAGCGTAACTCTGAAAGTAGTTTGAGTGCCTGATCATAATCGTCAATGTCTAATGCCTTCGTTACCTCGGAAAACTCCAGCGGAACTTCCAGATCGAAGGGGTCTGTCTGGGCCGGAGTTTGTGCGGTGAGTTCCGGCAGACAGAGTAAAAACACGAAAGCCAGTACAGGCAGAATCGAAAAAAAACGAAACCGAGCACGTTGATTCAGTTGGAAAGTATCAGCAGAAAAAATCATCAGCAAATAATTCTTTAATTAGATCAATTTTATGAGAGAACGTGTATGAGCGCATCGGCTATCAGACAGAGCGGTTGTCCTGCATTATCTGTTAATAAAGAAATATAACTCTCAGTACACTTTAACGCCCAGTGCGCACAAAAGTCAATCATATTGCGTGGTTGAGGCGACATTCAGAGTGATTTCGAAAAAAAGCGTGAAATCTCATCTGAGTTTAAGCGAGTACATCACAATGATATGATGAATTGAATTCGAACGATTGCCATCGATTCTCAGCGCTCTTGAGATCTGGAATACACCCATCCGCTTCATATCAAACAGGAGATATCACAAACCATGAAACTCGCCTCGCACTTCGTTGTGATTCTTATCTGCCTGCTGGTCAATGCCTCCGCTTATGCCGAGCGGCTGGTCCTGGTGGGGGCTTCGTATGGCAAGAATATTCTCGCTATCTGTGACGCGGACGGCGATGTGCTCTGGTCGTATCAAACTGCCGGGCCGACTCAAGGTCATGCCGGCCATCATGATGTGCAGCTGCTGCCCAACGGCAACATTCTGTTTCACGACAGTTGGACCGGGCTCAAAGAAATCACCCTCGATAAAAAAGTCGTTTGGACGTATGACTCCGCGACCATGAATGGCAACGCCGGCAAACGGGTTGACGTGCATGCTTTTGCCCGACTCCCCAATGGTAACACGGTGATTGTCGAGAGTGGTGTCGGTCGCATTATTGAGGTCGACCCGAGTGGAAAACTCGTGCATCAGTTCCCGCTCAAAGAAGGGGGCACGCAATCCACGCGACTCATGCGGATCACGCCGGACGGAACCTATCTGGTCTGTTCGGAAAACCCGGGTGTAGTGACCGAATACAATCGCAAAGGTGAAGTCATCTGGGACTATCCGACCAACACGCGCGTCTTTGGTGCCCTCCGATTGCAGAACGGCAATACGCTCATCGCTTCGGGCAGCGGCAACAGTGTGCTAGAAGTGACTCCCGACAGAAAAGTCGTCTGGGAAATCAAAGGCAAAGTTCCAGAGACCGATGTCGAACTGAAATGGACCACCTGTCTGCAGCAACTCGACAACGGTAATCTGATCATCGGTAACTGTCACGCGGGGCCCGAGAATCCGCAGATCATTGAACTCGACGGCGACAAAAAAATCGTCTGGGAATTCGATGAATTTGAGCTGGTCGGCAACGGCCTCGCCTGCTGGGAAATTCTCAACGATCAACAATCGTCACTTGTGCGGAAAAAACTCGCTGTATTAAAGCCTTGAATAACTCTGGGTTTCAACTGAAATTCGCTGGTAAAATCAAACATTGTTAGACAACATGGCTGGCAGGCTGTTATATTCAAGACAAAGCGAATCGTTCGCGGTTTACCTTTGATTCTTATTGGACGCTCTCAGATAAGGAAATTCATCACACCATGAGTT
>NZ_CALFPF010000308.1 GCF_937919775.1 uncultured Gimesia sp. | reverse complement strand
CCTGCTGTGCCTGATCGGTTTGACGGCGACGCACACGGTGGTCGGGGAGGAACCGTCGCGGGATGCGGAGGTGGCTGCCAATATCAATCGCGCCTGGGAAATGGCGTGGAGCCGCTTTTATCTGCCGCAGACGAATCTGTTTTATGATTATCTCAGCAGTTATGAGCCGGGCAAAGAGCTGGCCCATCTGCCGACCGCGGCGGAAGTCAAGCGGCAGTTTCCCAATCCCTGTGGTTACGGGACCGGAATGGAAGATGGCATGATTCTAGGCGGGGCGATGCTGAGTACGATTGTCGACATGTATGATGTCACCGGGAATAAAAAACTCAAAGACGACATTTCCCAGGTCTTCCGTGGCGTCAAACGCTGCGCGACCGTGCATGGCGTGCCCGGTTTTATTGCCCGCGGTGTCTGTCCTGAAGATGGCAAAAGTGTCTACATCAATTCGTCCCGCGATCAGTACACCCACTGCGTGCATGGTCTCTGGCGGTATTATCACAGTCCGCTCTGTGATGAAGCAACCCAAGCCGAGATCCGGGAAATTCTCGCCGCAATCGCCGACCGGATGCTTGCCAATGTAACCGCCGAAAACAATTACTGCTCACTCCGCGCCGATGGCAAACGGTGTCCGCTGGGCATCAGTCGCATGTGGAACGTACAGCCCCACGAAGCGGCCCGCTTGCCAATGATCTACGCGGCTGCCTGGGACGTGACGGGAGAAGACCGTTTCCGAACAGCGTATCGGCACTACCTGATCCCCGCGATTAAACAGTCACAAGAGATGAAGGACACCGATCCGCACGCCGCTTATGTTTACGTGCAGGTGCAATGTTCGTTCGAGGTGCTGCATCAACTGGAACAGGATCCCGACGTCAAAACACAACTGCAGGCGTTAATGCAACAGACGTCAAAACGAGCCGTCGCGAAGTTGAGTCACGCCCGGAACGCGCTGTTCAAAGCCGATCGAACCATGACCGGTCCCGACTGGCGGCTGGCGGAAAAGTGGATCGGGCAGGGGGCGTATCGTAATCCGCAGTGGGGCGCGTATCGGCATGTGTGGCACGTGATCCGCGAGACGGGAGAGCTTTCTCTGGTCCCTTTGATGGTGGACGGGGCAGTGATTTCCGAGACAGAGAAAGCAAACCTGCAGGCCATCATTCTCAAAATGGATTACGAACAGTGTTCCAGTTGCGGGCTCATTTACCATCTGGCAGCATACTGGAAAGCGAAAAAACAAGGGATTTTCTAAACGAAACGGTGAAGGTCTTCAATCTTGCCGCGATCACAAAAGAAATGATCACAAAAGAATTGAGACAATTTTCGTGACAGAACGGATCTCATTCTCTACCATGCAGGTTCGTCCACGTTTTTAATCTCAAGAAATGCCATTGCAGCGAGGCGTGCTTTGAAGAAATCGTCATTCAAATTGTATCTGCTGGTGTTCTGCTCGGTGTCTTGTTACCTGCTGCTGATGAAAGCCGCCGTCTATCATAAGCACGGTCCCTCTCAGATGGTAACACCACTCGAAGCGACCGTGGCGCACATCCCCCTGGGGATCACTGCGAAAGAGGCCGATACTCTGATCGGAACCGCCCCCGACCGCGTGACCCAATCATACGGGGTCCTGATGTACCCGACGTTGATGCTTGGTTTCCCCAACGCACTGGCCACGAAGTATGGCGTTCCGCAAGTCTACTCACTGCGCACCTGGAAACGTGGCGGCATCAACGCCACAGTCGCCATCGACCGGACGGGAAAAGTCGCCGGCCGCTGGACGTGGTCTGACAGCAGACCGCGCACGCAGTCAAAGTTCAGCATCGATAACGTACTCAAACGCGCGAGCAAGTTATTACGCCTGCTTGTGGTTTGATCCGGTTAAAAAAGTGTCCTATTTTTAGAGACACTTTTTTCTGTCCTTTTCTCTTGAATAATCTGAAATAAACATGAAATGGTTTCAATTTAGAAAAAATAGATTACCCCTATTTATTCTGATTCCCATAACCACGATATTCATTACTGTATTTGTTTTACAGATTATCTTTAATCCAACTTCGATGACGTTTTCGACTTTTAGTGAATTGTCACGCTATAGGAATCTAGGTCCACGATTTGAAAATTTACAATGTAATGGTCCTATTAGACTCTCAAGAGACAATCCATTTTCTAATGATTTCAAAGTTTCTGGAAAGTTCAACGACACAAATTATTACTTAATATGGAGATTTGGAATTGAAAATTTGAATGATGCAATCGAATTTGTGGAATTGGCGCAACCTGGTTTGATCATCAAAAAAACGGATAAATTATATTGGACTGATAGTTTCGACTACGAGTCATACAGTTATAAGTTTAGCTTAATGAAAAATGGCGAATTTTATGCCGATATTAGATCTCTCAGAAAATAAACAGACAGAAAAGAAGTCACAGGTCCAACAGTGCTCGTATCCAAGATACTAGGAACCTTTTTAACTACTGATTGTAGAGGTAACGAAGAATGAGCAATGACGACTTACGGAAACAATTTTCAGAAGGTGCTCAAGCGTGGCTCCGTGAGAATCATGAATCAAATCTGCCTGATACCGTTGGACAAGAGATGATTGAAGAATTGGAAGCTTGGGTGTCTTCTGGTGATATCGAAGTCGAAAGATGCAACGAGGCCTACTTTTCGTTGATCGAAGATAAATACCCGATATCGGTCCACCGGATTGATTGGTCAAAGGTTAGCAAACATCGGGAGATGCTTTTTCGGTTCTCATTTACTGAGCCAATCCACAGTGATGTTCTACGAGAGCGGCTTGCAGACTTTCGAGGTACGCTGTCCTTGTGGCTTAAGGGTCTTGGCGTGTTACCAGATGATGTGGTCGTTTTTGTCGGCGATGGAACTGAAATTGCCACAAAAATGACAGTCAGAGTGTTCTTAGACTGCTTCCCAATCATCCTTGAACAGCCACAACATGGCTACCTGCTACCGGTAGATGGCAGGTGGTGCCTGAACTACACGATGGAATCCGAGTTGTTTCTAGGTGAATCTTCAAATGCTTCTGCTACGGGGTGGATTGAGCAGTAACCGGGCAGATCAAAAGGGGACTGGTCTGCTCTGTAGGACAGAAAAAAGTGTCCGGAACCATAAATTTAAAATACCTGACACCTTTATCTGTCCATTTCCTCTGAACCTGTGAAATTACTTAACCTCGTTCCATGCCAGCACAGCTAAACCAAGAATCAGAATCGCGACGAGAATTTGTCCCAGTCGGTCTTTACGAGAAAAATTATTTTCCGGCTTCTCGTAAATGCTTCTGAATAAAAGAAAATTCCCTACGCCCCGCGTGAAGATTAAATAGAGCGAGATAACGACGCCAAAAATTAGAGCAAATTTACCCATCATGATTTTGAGCTTAACTATAAAGAATTACCGTCGTATACGAACAAGAACGTTTTTTTATACAGCAGAGCCTCCTTAAGCACAAATATTTGGGATTTCCTATTAGGATTGAGCTGAAACCGTTCTAAGCCTGTTTCACTGCTTATTATAACATTACGTCTTACCTGCAAAACAGGTTCAACAGTGTTCGTATCCAAGATACCAGGAACCTTTTCCTGTCCATTCCCGGGAAAAGAACCTGAATATTAGGGGATATTTCATGGAAATAAAATTATGCCCTTATTGT
>NZ_CALFPF010000307.1 GCF_937919775.1 uncultured Gimesia sp. | reverse complement strand
CTGGTCAAACACGCGCACAATATTATCGTGATCTAATTGCGCCAGCGTTTGTGGCTCGCTACTGGAATCCTCAGAGATTTTTAACGCAACCAGTCGTTGCATGGAATTCTGGCGTGCCTGATAAACTTTGGCGAATGCGCCTGTGCCTAATAAGGTCAGTAAGTCAAAATCATCGACGGTCTGCCCTGGTTGAAAGCTGTCAAATGCCTGAGGCGGGGAATGCTTGATTATCTTTGTTGTGAGATAATCATGATTTAAATCAAACAGCTGTTTCAGCTGTGGACTGGCTGTGGGAAATAAACTGAGGTAATCGGCAGGATCTGCGTCAAAACCGTTTTGGCGGCGAAGATGGAATTCTTCATAGAGCAGATCAACGGGGACAGCATCATTCAGCAGAGTCGGGAATTCTGCGAAGTATTCACTGATCCGTTTGGGAAAATTAAATTGCTGCCAGCGAAACTCCAGATCAATTTTAATGAGCTCAATTAACAGAAAACGATTGGGTTGTTGCTGGTTCCGCAGATATACTTTTAAATCAGGGGGCGTCTGTTGTGATTCCCAGTCGTTGATAAACTGTTGCATCATATCTGTCAGAGCAGACAGCTCGGCTGGGCTGTCTGCTGAATCCAGATGTTGCAAAGGGTCAGACAACAGTTCGCTCCTGGCTTTTGAGTGATAATTCTACAGTAACTATCTTGACAATTGAGTAGAAGCATCGCTCCGTCAATGGTATAAAGGACAGGCAAAGATGCCTCATGGTAACCGATGAGGAACGGTGTGAAAAGCGGAACGCGCCCGACTTGATAGACTCATTGCAGGAAGTTTGAAGTTTCATGACAACTGATATCGAAGTTCTCATTAAACAGATCAGGCAAGGCAGCGAACCGGCTTTGCTCGAGTTTATTGAAGCGCACCGTGCTCCCCTGTTGGCCTTTATTAATAAGAACATGAGTGACGGATTAAAAGGCAAGGTGGAAGCCGCAGATATTCTGCAGGAAGTCTCGCTCAATGCTGTTGAGTCCTTATCCCAAATGGATTTTGAGCAGAAGACACCATTTAACTGGCTCTGCCATCTCGCCGAGCGGCGGATTATTGATAATCATCGAAAATATTTCCAGGTGCAAAAGCGCGCTGCCGGACGGGAAGTCAGTCAGAGTCCAGCCGGTAATGGTGAGAAGCAGGGCTTTCTGGATCTGCTGGTGGCCAGTATCACCAGCCCCAGTCAGGCGTTCTCGCGCGGCGCAAAAGAAATGAAATTACTCGTGGCGCTGGAAACGTTACCGGAGGATCACCGGGAAGCCATTCGGCTGAAATATGTGGAAGGACTTCCAACGAAAGAAATCGCCGCCCTATTGGACAAATCAGATGTCGCCGTTCGGGTGATGATCAGTCGCTCGATGGCGAAACTGCAGGAGATGCTCAAAAACGAAGACGAATTCAAAAGCATGGTAGGTAGATAATTATTCTTCTTCGGCTTCTTCGTTATCGTGATTGGGGTCTAATTCGTTATTGATCATGTCGATCATTTGTCGAAGTCGTCCCAGACTTTTTCGATTGAAGAGCAGGGAGATACGAGGCAGGTGCGCAAGGTGGGCATCGTCTTTTTCCAACTCGTGTGTTTTGACTTTTGTGATGATGCCTGACTCGAGTATATCTCTGAATTCATTGTTCAACTGTTCGACAAACTCATCACTTGGTTCAACGTGCAATCGCAGGACAAGGCGGCCTTTCACATACCGCATACTGTTGTAGACGCTATAAAAGCCAATCACTTCATCCACGGCAGCTTCAATACTGTCCGTGACATAAAACAGGGATAAGTCCTCTTCCGAAATCAATTCCTGTTGTAAAAGATTTTTTTTCAGAAATGCTTCCCAGTCTTTCCAGTACGAATTGCCGGGCGCATCCAGGAGCACAATCGGCATGGGATCGCGCTTGCCTGTTTGAACTAACGTCAGCGTTTCGAAAGCCTCGTCCAACGTTCCGAAACCGCCGGCACAGCAGACAATCGCATGGACTTCTTTCACGAACAGCAGTTTGCGCGTGAAGAAATAGTTTAAGTTGACGAGTTTTTCGTCTTTATGAATGACATAATTGGGTTCCTGCTCAAAAGGGAGCACGATGTTGACCCCCATTGACATATCGGTGCCTGCACCCACATGAGCCGCTTCCATAATACCAGGGCCGGCACCTGTCAGAATCATCCATTTTTCTTCGGCCATGCGGCGACCAAACTGAAGTGCCTGCTGATAAGCCGGATCGTCAGGCAGAGTTCTGGCAGATCCAAAAACAGTCACTTTGCGCTGTTTGCGGTATGGCGTGAAAACCTTAAAAGCATATCTGAGTTCTTTCAGAGCACGATCAAGAATCTTGAGGTCGCCGCGTGTCGCATTATCCTGCTTCAGCTTGTCAGCCGTATCTTTGATACTGGCGACGATCGACTCGATAGGATAAAGCTCCGTGCAATGCTCTGTCGGTAATACGTCTGATTCAGACACTCGCGGACGCGTTTTTCGATATTTCCTCGACATGAACTATTAATCCTTTAACACAACTGGTCGAGCTGTCTGTCAGAGACCTTAATGTGAGTTAGCCCATTAGGGCGTCCAGAGCTTCATCTCTGGTATCATAAATTGCCCACAGCGTGTCCAGCGCTGTGATTCGCAATAATTCATTTGCCATCTTACTGGCACCGCACAGGACTAATTCACCACCTCTGCTGCGGACATGTTTATGGCAGCGCAACAAGAGTGCTAAAAATACGGAACCGAAGTAACTGACGTCGCTCAGGTCAAAGACCACCATCGGAATTTCGACTTCCTGTAAAGGAGCCATCACGATGTCGGCTGCCTGTTCGATCAGATCCCAACTCATAGACTCGACATTGCTCGCTGGAATGATTACGACAGTATTTCCATGCCATTCCAATTGAAAGTCGTCGTGGTAGTTAGCCATAAAGGAGTTCCGCAGTGAATTAAAAATTCTTTGGACACAAAAAGGTTATGATTACGGTCTATGATACTGTGAACCCGGAATCGAGAACAGCCTTCAAGTGCATCAAAAACAAGATTTCACACTTAACGGCCTGTAAACAGCCGGGGAGCCGGTCCGGAGTGTTGTGTTTGCCACCATTCCATCCAGATTTTGGCCTGTTCCGTCTGATTGATCTGGGGGTTCAGATTCGCCGGTTGCTCTGAGGCGGGGACCAGTTGTTCCAGACTGCTCAGAATTTCTTTGAGAGTCGAGTGGTTGCGCTCCGTCCAGGCTGCCCGGATCAGTGGTTCTACAAATCGTGTTTGTCCGGAGTCTCCCATTTCTCGAACGGCGTCGATCCGTGTCGCATTGAGCTTGTCATTGGAGAGCCGGACCAGTTCCTGCATACCTTCCGTATCGCCCAGTCGACTCAGAGCGGCGACTGTTTCAAAGCGAACTCTCTGGCTCGAGTGTGTCATCAATGAACGGAGAGAAGGTCCGGGGCTCTTGTCTGGTGAGGAATTGAAAACGCCCGTGATGGCAAGCGGATTGTGGCAATGGCCGATCGCTTTGATGGCTGCGAGTTGCACCGATTCGTTCTTGTCAGCCAGAAGCGGCAGCAACCAGGTGGCGTATTGTGGCAAACCGTGTGTGCCCAGGTACTCACAGCCCAGAATTCTGATATCAGGCCAGTTATGGTTGATTGCCAGGAGAGCGAGTTGTGCTGTTTCCTCATAATTGTCTTTTGCAATCGCTGACATGACGATACGCCAGACCAGACGATCCTGCTCTTGTGTCATCATTTTTCGAAGACGTTTCACGATCACCGGACTTAATGACACGTTTTGTGAGCTGATCAACAGCTGTTGTGCTGCCTTGCGGCGATCGGTTATGTGCGGGCTGGTAAGCTGATTTACGGCAGTATAATCAGGATCCAGTTTCGGGAGCAGATCGGAATAGATTTCGTCTGGGATATCGATGGATGTTTCCAGAATCAACTTTTCCAGCACGCCGATTTCTTTAGGAGAAATATTTGACAGTTCCTGATACGCGTGATGATATGGTGCGGAGTCATGCGGCTGGTTGATC
>NZ_CALFPF010000306.1 GCF_937919775.1 uncultured Gimesia sp. | reverse complement strand
AGAACACGCCTTGATTGCGGTTTTTCTTCCAGTAACCTTTTCGTTTTCACAGGAAAACAGGTATGACTCTTTATATGCAGCGCGTGCACTGGTGTGACCGACTGTATGTCTCGCCCGAATACAGACGGGTTGGAGACGCAGATGAGTCTGACATGCGCCTGGTCTGAAACGGACACCACAGTTGCGCGCATTGCGGTTTGAATGCGTCTGTCTCTGCGCGGGGAATCTGAATTCTCGTTGTCGCAGATTTCAGATTGGCTTTTTTCTTTCATCTGAAGAAAGTGTCTGCGCGCAGTCTGCATCGAGTGTCCTGTTTTGGACCGTTAAACTCATCTGAACCCCTTATTGTTTTTAATCACGGTCGGTGAAAACAGAGACGGTCTGCGCACAGGGCGCAGATGCCGTTTCGCAAAAGTGACACAGACTCGGTCAGGCTACCGGTGCGCAAATTTCAAAATGAATGCAGCCGGCAGCCATGGTTTATCAAAAATTATCCTTCATAAAAATAAAAGGAGCCAGCATATGGCTATTGCTGCAAATCTTGGATTTCCCCGTATTGGATCTCAACGTGAACTGAAGCGGGCTGTTGAAAAATTCTGGTCTGGTAAAATGGAAGAAAAGGAACTGTTAGAGATCAGCCGCGCATTGCGGGCCACACACTGGAAGCTGCAGCAGGCGGCAGGCATTGAACAGATTCCCTCAAATGATTTTTCGCTGTACGATCAGGTACTCGATACTTCCGCGATGGTAGGGGCCGTTCCCAAACGTTATGGCTGGTCGGGAGAACGCGTCGATTTATCAACGTATTTCGCGATGGCACGTGGCGGAAAAGGGGGTAAGTCGATGACTGCCTCTACCGAAGGTGTTTCCGCGATGGAAATGACCAAGTGGTTTGACACGAACTATCATTATCTCGTTCCCGAATTTGAAGCGCGGCAGCAGTTCAAACTGTCCTCGACGAAACCCGTGGATGAATATCTCGAAGCGAAAGCGCTGGGCATCGAAACCCGTCCGGTATTACTGGGGCCGGTTTCATTTCTGCTGCTCGGCAAGACATGGGAGGAGCAGATTGATCCGTTAAGTTTACTCGACAGTCTATTGCCGGTTTACGTGGAAGTGCTTGCGCAACTGGCGGCGGCCGGCACAGCGTGGGTTCAAATTGATGAGCCGTGTCTTGTACTCGACCTCACGGACGCGCAACGTGCCACTTATCGACAGGCTTATGATGTACTTTCAAAACAAGTCGGCGGATTGAAAATCGCTTTGACCACCTATTTTGGTCCGCTGCAGGAGAATCTGCAGACAGCCGTTTCGCTGCCGGTTGCGGCCCTGCATCTTGATCTGGTGCGTGCGCCGGAACAGTTGGATGAAGTGCTGGATCTGCTGCCGGAAGGGAGATCTCTTGCGATGGGCGTGGTGGATGGTCGCAATATCTGGAAGAACGATTTCGAAAAATCGTTGGCCCTCATCGAAAAAACGGTCGACCGGATTGGCGCGGATCGAACTTTGATTGGTCCTTCGTGTTCCTTATTGCACAGTCCCGTTGATCTGGAGAACGAAACGGACCTGGATGCCGAGATCAAACAATGGCTGGCATATGCCCAACAAAAGCTGCAGGAAATCAGCATTCTCACTCGCTGCGTGAATCAAGGTCGAGAGAGCGTGGCCCGTGAACTGGCTGAGAATCTCGCAGCAATGAACGCGCGCCGCAGTTCTCCGCGCGTGCATCGACAGGAGGTCAAACAGCGTTGTGCCGGTGTGACGGAATCGATGCTGCATCGCGACAACCCTTACGCAGAACGGCATCGGGTGCAGGTCGCCGCTCTGGGATTGCCTCTTTTTCCGACCACCACCATCGGTTCGTTTCCCCAGACGGATGACATTCGGAAAGCGCGGGCCGCTCATAAAAAAGGGGAACTTTCGGATGCCGCTTATGAGCAGTTTCTCAAAAACTGTATTGCCGACGACATTCAATTTCAGGAAGAAGTCGGCCTGGATGTACTGGTACATGGCGAAGCCGAACGGAACGACATGGTGGAATATTTCGGCGAACAACTGGAAGGTTTTATCGCCACTCAAAACGGCTGGGTGCAAAGTTATGGGTCCCGCTGTGTGAAACCGCCGATCATTTTTGGTGACATACTGCGTAAAGGGCCGATGACGGTGAAATGGTCGAAGTATGCGCAGTCCTGCACGGAAAAACTGATGAAAGGCATGTTGACCGGTCCGGTGACGATTCTGCAATGGTCGTTTGTGCGAGACGATCAACGGCGCAGCGAAACCTGTCAGCAGATCGCGCTGGCCATTCGTGATGAGGTGTTCGATCTCGAAACAAACGGGATTCGCATTATTCAAATTGATGAACCGGCGGTGCGTGAAGGGCTGCCTCTGCGTCATTCCGACTGGGAAGCGTACCTGAAATGGGCCGTCGACTGTTTCCGCCTGGCGTCAGCCGGAGTCAAAGACGAGACGCAGATTCATACGCACATGTGTTATTCCGAGTTCAATGATATTATCAAGGCGATTGCCGCTCTGGATGCCGACGTGATTTCCATTGAAACCTCGCGGAGCAACATGGAACTGCTGGACGTGTTTGCCCGATTCAAGTATCCCAATGAAATCGGGCCGGGCGTTTATGATATTCACTCGCCCCGTGTTCCAACGGTAGAATGGATGGAAAACCTGCTTGGAAAAGCGTTGGACGTTCTGGAGACTCGACAGCTGTGGGTCAATCCGGATTGCGGCCTCAAGACGCGCAAGTGGGAAGAAGTGAAACCATCCTTGAAAAACATGGTGGAAGCAGCGAAAGTGCTGCGTGAAAAAGTGAAAACGGCCCACTGAGTTTCAATGCCGTGATTTCATAAAGGCGGAAATGATCAGCGCCGGAATGCCTGTGGCGGGCATTCCGGGCTGATTTACGAATGAAAAGATACCTGCCACTTCCAATTTCCCTGCAGATGCGATACGAACAGATTTATGAATAAATTTGACCCCCGACTGATTTTGATTTTTCTGGCTCTCTGGGCGAGTGCCGGCTGCGGCTCTGAGAAGTCGGAGCAGAACTTAAAATCCGGTCAGATCACCGCGTCGTCCACAAAAAAGCAGAATCCCTCCGGATTTCCTGCGACCGTGAAAGATGATCGCGGCGTGGAAGTTGCGATTGCACAAAAGCCGGTACGGATTGTTTCTCTTCTGCCGTCACATACCGAAATTCTGTTTGCCATTGGCGCGGGCGAACAAATGGTCGGCTGCACCACGTATTGCAACTATCCTGCGGAAACGGAGCAGCTGAAAAAAGTGGCGCTTTCGAGTCCGGGAAGCGTGAGCCTGGAAGCACTGGTCGCGTTGCAGCCGGACCTGATTTTTCTGGGAGGAGATTATCAGCGACTCCTGGCCGATCAGTTATCGAAACTGCAGGTCCCCGTATTGTCGTTTGAATCACAGTCGGTGGCTGATATCGAACATTCGATTCGCGGCATCTCCCGTTCCACCGGCCACGTAGAATCGGGAGAGACGCTGATCCGGAAGATTAAGCAGGATATCGCAGCGCTTCAGGCGCGGGTTAAACCGTATCAGAAACAGGGAGAGCCGCGTGTGTTTTATCAGGTCTGGGATCAACCTTTGATGACCGCCGGACCGGCCTCTTTTATCGGCGAACTGATTGATTTGATCGGCGGCGAAAATGTGTTTGCTGATGTTGAGATTGCTTATCCGCAGGTCAGTGAGGAGACGCTGATTTTACGAAACCCGGATGTGATCCTGATGCCTTACGTGAAAGGTGGTCCGACGGATGTCGCCGCATCCCTGCGCACATTAAATGCACGGCCCGGCTGGAAAGAGATGAACGCCGTGAAAAATAAGCGTCTTTATATCATTGAAGACGATTTAATTTCCCGCCCGGGACCGCGGGTGGTGCAGGGACTACAAAAAATAGCTCAGGCGCTGTACCCTGAAGCATTCCAGCAACAATAACTTAAAGAGCGGACGCTTCAGGTCATGCAACCACGACAACTCTTTCTGCTCTGGCGAATGATCCCGTTAATGGGCTTTCTGCTGGCAGCGCTCGTGGTGGGAATTCACTTTGGGGCGGTAGAACTTTCATTCGATCAGATTCGGCAGTCACTATGGAATCCGTCAGAGGTTTCACATATCAGTACGATTCTCTGGCAGATCCGTCTGCCGCGTGTTTTGCTGGCTGCCTGTGTCGGCGGCGGTCTGGCCGTCGCGGGGGCCGCGTTTCAGGGGGTCTTTCGTAATCCACTGGCAGATCCTTTTGTGATTGGTGCTTCCAGCGGTGCCGCGCTGGGGGCGACTCTTGCGCTGTTGTGTATTGCCGGCAGCATTACGGTGATCACTGCGACCTGGCAAATTCCCTGGTTGATTCTGTCAGCGTTTGCCGGGGCGATTCTTGTGGTCGGTGCCGTGTTTGTGATTGCCGCGTTGAGTAATGCAGGCAGGAATGCGCCGTTGCTCACACTGATTCTGGCGGGCATGGCGCTCAGCAGTTTTACCGGGGCGCTGGTTTCGCTGATCATGTTTTTAAATCATGAAATGCTGACGACCATTTTCAGCTGGCTGCTGGGAAGTTTTTCCGGGCGACACTGGAATGAAATCATGATGGCGGTTCCCGTGATCTTTTTCAGCGGAGGCCTGTTGTGGCTGATGTCGCGTCCCCTGGATCTGCTTTCGTTTGGTGATGAGACCGCCATGACCCTGGGTCTTTCGACTGGCAAATTTCGCGTGCTGATTTTAATCGCGGCGACTTTATGTACGGCCGCGTGTGTCGCCGTCTCGGGGGTGATCGGTTTTCTGGGGCTGATGGCGCCTCACATGACACGCATCATGTTGGGCCCCCGGCATGTGCTGCTGATTCCCGGCAGTTGTTTGCTGGGCGCGACGTTACTGGTGGTCGCGGATACGCTGGCACGCACCGTAATCGCACCGGCGGAAATTCCGGTGGGCATTGTGACGGCCCTGATGGGCTGCCCGTTTTTTCTGTTCCTGTTAGTCAGCCGCGGGCAGCAGTCCAGGTAATTAAAGGCGTCACCCATGAATCAGATTGAGATCGAAAATCTTGCCTGTGGTTATCCGGAGCGGGAAGTCCTGCAGCAGGTTTCGCTGTGTGTCGAGCCGGGAAAGGTGCTCGTTTTACTGGGCCCCAATGGTTCGGGGAAAACCACATTACTGCGGGCGCTGTTCAATCTGGTGGTGGTTTATCAGGGAAGCATTCTGATTGAAGGAGAGGCCGTCAATCAACTCTCGCGCAAACAGCTCGCCCAAAAGCTGGCGCTCTCTCCTCAAATGGAAGTCCCGCAATGGCCGATGACGGTGGAAGAGACCGTGCAACTGGGCCGCAGTTCACATCGGGGCTGGATTCAACCCTTCCAGGCGGAAGATAAGAACTTTGTGGATGCAGCACTCGCGCAGACGGGGCTGACGGAACTGCGACTGAGGAAGATCACGGAAATTTCCGGGGGAGAATGGCGGCGGACCTTAATCGCCCGCGCATTGGCGCAACAGACAAAAGTGCTTTGCCTGGATGAACCAACGACGGGGCTGGATTTGAAATATCAGGTCGAAGTGCTTACTTTGATCCGCGATCTGGCGCACCAGCGGGATCTGACCGTCATTCTGACATTACACGATTTGAATCTTGCCAGTTGCTTCGCCGATCAGATCGTGTTACTCAGCCAGGGACGTATTGCAGCCACAGGAACCGGAGAGGAAGTTCTGACCGAAGAGCGGCTGTCTGACGTCTATCAGACGAAAGTCAAAGTGATCCCTCATCCGGAATATCGGACCCCGTTCATTGTGCCCGTGCTCTGATCCGAATCCCGTCAGCCTGTCTCCAGGTTTACTGTAGCGTCTCCGAGGCCATTCGGGCCGAATATCATCGAACGAGAGACGCGATGGTTAAATGGGATGCGCTCTAACTAGTCACGTAACTGTCAAAGACGCGGACCTTGGCCCACTTTGCCTTATTTTCCTCGATAAACGTGAGATGGTCGGCGGCGACCTGATATTTGTCGTGCGATTCCTTGGTGTCAAACACGACATTCAGGACAACATGATACGCCTGATCATTTACTTCCCTCTGAAATTCCGGTCCCCGCGTTCCGGCAGAAAAGTAAAGCACTCCCGGATGCTGCTTTAAATATTTGTGGCAGGCCTGCACCATCGCCTCAACGGCTTCCGGAGAATCGTCTTTCAATGTGAAATAAACCATATGTGCCAGTTGCGTATCAGCCATTTACTGTTCCTTTGGGTGGTGTTATGTGTGGTAAGCTGTTTTCAGGTAACGTCTTAAGGGAATAAGTGTGCCAGAACTCCAGTCCCTGTTTCCCTATCTTCTCAAAAACCGGCCTGAATGTCACGGGAACCGGGAGCGAATGAATTCCGCAAATTATGAAATTTAAGATAAAGAGACTTTAACGATTATGCCGATAAGTTAGATACGTGGGTAATTCGTTCCGACCTATGCTTGGAATCCCGTCCTTCAGTCGTCTGAGACAGGAACGAATTCAAGGAGTGCCAGCAAGCACACAAAATATAAAGGAGTTTTTCGATGTCCCTCTGGGTTCGAAATTTGATCGTCGTAGCATCAGTATTGTTGATTTTTTCCAGTGACGCGGAAGCGCATCTGTTTCGGAATCTTTTCAATCGGTGTGGTACCCGGTGTTATTATCCGCAGCATAGTCGTTGCGGTCATCGCTGCAATCGACTGGCAAAACGGTTTTTCCGGCGATGTGCGCCGGTAACCTCATGCTGCCCGGGTGTTTGTACCCCTCCTCCTCCACAGATTTGTTATCAGGATATCATTTGCACCGAATATCGAATGGTGCCTCAAGTACAATCCGTACCAGTCACAACATTTCAGCAGGTGACTGTGGATGAAGGTTGCTGGCAGAGAGTCTGGGTGCCGCGTATGGTGACCAAACAGATTCCACGCACTGAATATCGCCAGCAGACCAGTTATGTAAGAACTCCGATTCAGGTCAAACGTCGTGTTCAAGTGATGTCGGCGCCGCAGCCGACTTGTACGGACTGCATGGGAGCACAACCTTCCATGATGAGCCCGTCACCCATGATGCAGCCTTACGTGGTTCCTTCAACACCTTCGACGGTTCCGACACCCTCACCGATGTCTTCGACTTCGCTGGATATGGGAGCGTATCCGACACTGGCACCACTGGTCTCGGCACAACCTGCCGGCTCATGGGATGGCGGAACTTCGGGACCCTCATTTGCCAGTATGGGGGGACCTGCCATGCCGCCCAGTCCTGCCATGCTACAAATGCCGCAAGCCCAGGCGAATTCAGAATGGCAGACGATTCCCTCACAGAACGGGTATCTGAAAACACAAACGGCTTATGATGATTCTTCGACAGGAGCAACAACGACAACAGCGAGAGGGGCTTTTGTTCCCGCTCCGTCGGCGGCGACTGTCTGGAATACTCCACACCGACAAAGGCTCAACTAATCAGATCGCCTTTACGGTAATCATGACTCATCCAAACCGGAATCTGCATCAGTTATTTGCGGGTTCCGGTTTTTTTCGTGTTCGAGCATCGCCGCCTGTTCCCGTTGATTCATTCGATAAAAAACGACGCCAAAACAGGAGAAGAGGATCGCCGGCATGGTCAGCATAAATGTGATGCTATACATGTAAGCGCGCGGTTTGTTATCGTCGGTATCGTTCAACTGTTTGCACATCGGGCAGGCAGTCGCTTCGTTGATGGCAGCGGGGGCGGAAAACAGCCCGAGTATTACGGCTGCCAGTAAACAGGAGCGAGTGAATGAGAATCGTTTTAACATGGTCGGAAATTTCTTTAATGAACGGTGAAAAATCTCTTAAACGATACCAGAAATCGGACAAATTTCAAATAGATTTCTGTCCACCCTCAGGCATTCACGGGAAAATGATCACGGGAAAATGATCACGGGAAAATGATAGAGCATGAAATAGATCACAACACCGGTAATGGAGACATACAGCCAGATCGGGAACGTAATTTTGGCAATCCGGCGATGGGCTTCCCACTGCTGTTTCAGCCCGCGACGGATGGTGACCCAGGCCAGCGCCGGAACCGCAGCCGCCAGCACGACGTGGGTGATCAGGATAGTATAATAAATGGGTCTGATCAGGCCTTCCCCCATAAATTTGCGCGACGCGTTTCCCGTGTATCTCTGCAAAGCGAAGTGATACAGCAGATAAAACACCAGAAACAGGATCGACGTTCCAAACGCGGTCAGCATCGTTTTTTTGTGCTTGTCTTTTTCACCTTTGCGAATGAACCAGTAACCGAGCATCAGCAGAATCGTCGCCGTCCCGTTCAAAACCGCATTCACGGCGGGCAGTTGCAGCACCCAGTCGGGAGCCGTTTTTACAGCGACTTCTTCTGCAACGACCTCTTCCACCAGTTCAGGTGATTCCGTTTCTGTCTGACCGAGCAGTGCGGAAATGAGCATGCCGGAAATGTGATTGCAGAACAGAGGGCTCAGCGAAATCATGCCGGCTTTCGGAGGAGTCACCAGCTTTGGTTTCGCGTCCTGATTTTCTGCCTTTGTTTCCGGTTTGATTTCGTCCGGTTTTTTGTCCTGTTCGACTTCTTTGCGAACGGCTTTTCTCAGCGCCGCCATCTCTTCATCATTGACGGCGTTGTATTTTCCGAGGACGTGACCATCTTTATCGACCAGCATCACGTTGGTCGTATGGATCACTTCGAAGCCGGGCTTGCGGGCAGGTCCCGTGTTTTCCTGAACGGGCATCAGAAAACTTTTTTCAATCAGATGAAAGATGTCTTTTTGATCGCCGGTCAGAAAGAGCCACTTTTCCGGATCTGCACCGACTGATTCCGCATAACGGGATAAGACGTCAGGCGTATCATTTTTCGGATCGACGGTAAACGTGACCAGCTTAAAGTCGGTATCTTTCAGGTCTTTCTGCAACTGATAAAACTGACCCGAAACACGGGGGCAGGGGCCCGCACAACGGGTAAACACAAAACAGGCCACCCACGGTTTCCCGAGCAGATCTTTTTTCGTCACCGTGCGGCCGCTGCGTTCGGTCAGTGAAAAATCTTCGATTCCCGCTGCGGGCCAGATCGGTGCTACAGGTTTGGCATCGCTGGTCTCTTCTGCCTCTTTCTTTTGATCGGCCTCGGCGGAAGCGGCTTCTTCCGTTTTGATTTGTTCCAGTGCCTGATCATGCTGCTGTTTGAGGTTCCAGGTTGCGAAGGCACTGACGGCGACCAGTACCCAGAGCAGGATGATCAAAAATCGAGGAATCCGTCGGATGGGTTGAGTCTTATTCATGCGGAAGATCTTTATAATATATTAAGTGTTCGTATTCGTTGTCTTAACGGGCATTTCTGGTAGACCGCTGTAAAGTCATCCAGACCGCAATCGCTACATAAATGATACACACGACTGTTGTGACGGACAGGCAGACGCTCATCGACGGATTTCCGGGTGCGCTGGGCAGCCCCGCTTCCGGCGCGAGAATACGTCGCAATCCCGTCACGCCATACGTTAAAGGGTTGGCGCGAATGATCCATGACAGCCAGCCCGATTCCCCCGCCGGGAAAAACGAGCCGGAGAGTAACCACATCGGCATTAAAAAGACCGACATGATCGCGTGAAAACCCTGCGTTGATTCCATCGGCCAGGCGATCAGATAACCGAGGGCCGTCAGGCTGAAACCGAGCAGAAACAGAAACAGGACCAGCGGCAGGAAACCAGCCAGCGTGATTCCCGTTTCAAAATCGGGGGCTAATCCGACAATTTTTAACAACGGTCCCAGAAAAATAAACAGGACCGCTTGTAATACCGCCAGGATGGTGCCGCCGAGCAGTTTGCCCAGCACGATCGAAATCCGGGGAACGGGCGAAACCAGCACACCCTGCAGGAAACCTTCCTTCCGATCTTCAATGATCGAAATCGTCGAGAAGATCGCCGTGAACATTAAAATCATGACAGCCACGCCAGGGAAAAAATATTCCTGGTAGGTCATACTGGAAGCGGCCCACTCGGGAGGTTTGAAGGAACCGCGCAGGCCGGCACCAAACAGAATCCAGAACAGGATCGGCTGCACCAGCGCCCCGATCACGCGGGTTCGCTGTCGCAAAAAACGAACGACCTCGCGCTGGGCGAGCGTCATAATCGGCAGCAGAAACAATTTTGCAGGTCCGGCAGCAGGGAGAGAAGCAGGCTGGTTCATGTTGTTTCCTCCGCCTGCCAGAACTGATGGCCGGTTTCGTGGATGAAGACGTCTTCGAGTGTTGGTTTTCCGAGCGACACGGACGTGACCTGCTCCGGAAAAGCGTCAATCAGCTCTTTGAGGAGTTCATGTCCCCGCGAATGTTCGAGACGCAGGCTGTGATTGACGAGTTGCGGGGTGACGCCGAACGTTGCGGAGATCTGATCGCTCAGTTGTTCGAGGTGGTCCGAATGAATCGTCAGACAATCGCCGCCGACCGAGGCACGTAATTCATCGGGGGTGCCGAGCGCTACCAGCTCTCCCTGATGCAGAATTCCCAGCCGGTCGCAGTGTTCGGCTTCTTCCATTAAGTGAGTGGTAATCAGAATCGTTACGCCTTCTTTGTGTTGTAACTGCTTCAGATATTTCCAGAGATCGTGACGCGCGCCAGGGTCGAGGCCGGTACTCGGTTCATCGAGCAGCAGGACCTGTGGCGAGTGCAATAAACCTTTTGCTATTTCCACGCGTCGCTTCAGACCGCCGGACAGGGATTCCGCAAGATCGTGTTTGCGATCGGTGAGCCCCAGATGCTGCAGGGCATTTTCAATGCGTTCCCGCATTGGTGCGCCGGAAATGCCATACAGGTGTGCCTGATGTTTCAGATTTTCCTGAACGGTTAATTTGCCATCCAGACTGGGAGATTGAAAGGTCACACCAATCAGAGTGCGGATCTGTTGGGCCTGCGATGCCAGATCAAGGCCGGCGATGTTCGCGGTGCCGAACTGCAGCGGGAGTAATGTGGAGAGCAGACGAAACAGCGTTGTTTTACCGCCGCCGTTCGGACCGAGCAGTCCGAAGATTTCCGCAGGACGAACATCAAAGCTGAGTTGGTTCAAGGCGAGCCGGTCGCCGTATCGGTGTGAAATGTCAGCGACACGGATCCGGGAGGTGAGAGCCGTTTCTTGAATTGGTGATTTACTCAACATGACTGTTTTCGGCGTTTTTGGCAGGTCCGTCTTTCAGAGCCGCCTGTTGTGCCTGTTCCAGATAGTCAATTTGCGGCGATTCATTCGTGTAATAATGAATGCCGATATCGGGGGTGATCGCGATCGTAAGGCCCATTGCTAACACAATAGTGGGACTGAGCAGCACGTATTTCCATTTGCCTTCGAACTTCAGGTGCATGAAATAAATCATCACGAACAGCGCTTTGGCACAGGCGACCGCCAGCACCAAAAATGCCAGCAGGACGAATCCCTTGATGCCGACCACGTCTTTTTCCTTCAAGTCGAGAATGTCGAAAATGATGGAGAGCACGGTGCAGAAACAGAGGGCAAAAAAGATGGTGGAGTATTTGACATACGAGTGAGATTGTGATTCGGACATCGTTTTATAACTCTCAAATAGATCAGCAGGCAGATTGAAGCGAAATTGTTTTCTGCAGACTTAGATAATTTCAACT
>NZ_CALFPF010000305.1 GCF_937919775.1 uncultured Gimesia sp. | reverse complement strand
TTTTTACGCGATTGACCTGTTTGCTGTCTATTCTCACCAATTGGCGAGGGTACTGAATAATGTACAAAAGGTGGATAATATGCGACATCTGAGATTCACACCTCGTTTCTTCCTTTTTTCGTTGATGGCTTGTTTTTTGTTGGGGGTTCCACAATATCTGGTGGCGCAGCCACCGGTCGATGCCGGTAAACCTGCTGTGGCAGAAAAGGATAAAACTTCAGAAAAACAGGACGAATGGGATCGTCTGATATATCTCCCCTTTAAAAATATCAAGGACGTGTTCAATAAGTCCGATGCGACAATCTTCATGCCTTACCTGGAGTATCTGAAACTCTGGTCGCAGGCGGCTGGGATCTCTCCTGATGGGGGCATCAATTTTCCGGTCAAAGCTGTCGTGACAAATTCATCTTATACCGGAACAATTGAAGAGAATGTCGTCCGCATCAACTGCAACCTGACGGTACAGGTGATGGGGGATCCCTGGGTGGAAGTTCCCCTGCGTTTTGGTAACGCCGCCATTGGAAAGGTCACTTCCGGGAAGTCCCAGGTCTTCTTGCGGGGAACCGGTAACGGAAGCTATGCGCTGCTGCTCTCAGAGAAAGGGGAGCATCAGGTGCAGATTGAATTGTTAACACGTGTGAAAAATTCCCCCGAGGGACGCAGTTTCCAATTTGAATGTCCGACGGTTGGGATCACGGCTCTGGAATTGACCATTCCGGAAGCGGACCAGACTGTGAAAATCACTCCACAGCTGGTGCGACTGCCTGTCGAATCTCCTAAAACTTCCACCTTGATCAAATCGACTTTGGGAGCGACTGATCAAATCACTGTTCTCTGGTATCCCCGTGAGAGCACGAAACCGGAAATGGACTTATTGGCGAGTGTTGAGAATTCCACATTGGTGTCTATTCGAGACGGCCTGATCCATACACAGACATCTTTAAAATATGATGTTCTGCGAGGCGATATGCAGAGTGCGCGGATTGCCGTTCCGCTTAATGATCGTATTCTGGATCTTGCTTCCTCAAATACCAAAATTAAAAGCTGGAAAGTCGAGAAAGCGGCTGGCAGGCAGGTAATCTCGGTTGAGTTTCTTAATAAGCTGCAAAATGGTGCATTGATTGAAGTGCATACGGAAAAAGAAATCCCGGAAGAAGCATTCGAAATATTAGGTTTGTCAGACACAGCGACGAACGGAATTCATGCACTTGATGTGATCAGGGAAAGTGGCCAGATTGCCATTGTGCCCGGTGAAAGCATGACGTTTACTGTCACCAGTTCGGAAGGGGTGACCCGTAGTGAAGAGGCTGGCATACCTGCGAGTATCCAACGGTCGAACGCTGTTTATTACCGATTTTTCAACCCCTCAGCGAAATTGCAAATCAGCGTACAGCCACTGGAGCCTCGGATTTTTGTCAATCACTTAACCGAGTGCTTTTTCGGCGAAGATGAAATTAAACTCGGCGCGCAACTCGATTATGACATTCAGCGGGCAGGCATCTTTTCTTTTCAATTGAAAGTTCCTGATCAACTTGTGATTGACTCTGTCAATGTCGCGGGTTTGAAAGAATACAATTTTGATAAGCAGTCTCGACTGTTAACAATTTCATTACTGCAAAAGTATCAGGGGAAATTAAAACTGCAGATTCGTGCTCATCAGGATTTTAATCAGGGAGAGCAGGAATCAAAGATCAGTGTCCCATTACTGGAACCGACAAGCGTCGAACGGGAAACAGGTCAGATTGCCATTTATGCACCGGAATCGATGGAGCTGATTATCAGCAACCCGGACGTGATTGGTGCGCAACCTGCGACGAATACCCAGAGGTCACAGCCTGCCGGCAACATGTCGTTAGCTTCACTTTGGGATTACAATCGTCGTCCGGTCACGATTCCTGTTCAGATCCGGATTAAGCCAACACGACTTGTCGCAGATGTCGCCACCAGTGTTGACGTGAAGGAGCAGATCGCAGAAATAACCAGCAGGATTGATTATCAGGTGCAGTATGCCGGCGTCGATACGTTTCGTTTTGCTGTGCCGGAAGCGATTGCTGATCTGATCCAGATTCGTTCCTTGTCAGCTGCACCGGCTCCGTCGATCAAGCAGAAAAACCGTGCAGAAGAAGCGGTCGAAGGCTGGGTTGTCTGGACCGTGACCACACAGCGGAACGTGCAAGGCCCCTATTCGCTTGAAGTCCGTTATGACATCACACCGGGGATGCTGGCATCTGCAGCAAAGCCTGCCGAAAAAGAAGCGGGCGACAAGGAAGAGGCAAAAGCTGACAGTAAAAAGCAAGCAGCGCCCGAAAGCGAACAGGATGAATTGTCGCTGAAGAAAATTGTCCTGCAGCCGTTGAAAGTACTTGGTCTGGTAAAATCGGATGACAATCAGCGGTCACGTGATGTTCCGTTATCGAGAGTTTATGGAGAAATTTCTGTAAAAAAATCAAAGACACTTTCTGTCTCTACATCTCAATTGGATGAGTTGCTGGATCCGATCGATATTCGTGAATTGAAGTTATTGCCCCAGGAAGGATTTTTAGCCTACCGGTACTTTAACCAGCCGGTCACTCTGGAACTCTCATTCACGCGACACAAAATTCAGGAAGTCGTTGAGACAATCATTCTGAAGTCTCTGGTGGAAGTCGTGGTGAGCAAGGAAGGGCGTTCAACGTATCGTTGTCGTTATTTAATGAAATCGAGTGAGCGACAGCAGTTGAAGGTTGCGCTTCCGGAAGGGATGGAGCCGTTAAGCATTACGGTCGCGGGGCAACCTGTCCCACTGGAAAAAGATGATCAGAGCCAAAGTGAAGATGGCTGGTCAACCTACTTCATTAATGTGGCCCGCGATCAGTCTTCGGATCAATCTTTCCTGATCAGCCTGTTATTTACGAAAGCGGTTCCTCGGATCACAGATTCAACAGGAGGAAACCTGAGGCTGCCACTGCCTCGCTTTGGAGGGACCAAAGGTGAAAACGTAGTTGTGCAACAATTAAAGACGGCGATCTGGGTGCCAGAGCAGTATGCGCTGGTCAGCGTCTCTGATGATTTTGAACCCGAGCATCAACCTTATCTTGCTGGGATTGTTCCCAAACGTGGAGGCATTCAGGCTTCTGGGACCGAATTTGATTCCTGGATTGGTACGTCTGGTGGTTCTTTGATCGATTTCCCGACAGAGGGCCGTACCTTTACTTATACACGTTTGGGTGACAGTAGCGAAATCAGTGTTTCCTGGTGGAAAATCTCCTTTTACACCTGGATCTTGAGTGGCTCGTTGGTCCTGATTGCCTTGGTGATGCGAAACAGGTCCTGGCAAAACAAGGTCAGTGTTCTGATCTTTCTGGTATTCATCCTTGCCATGTTCGCTTTGACGAATGCAAATATAATTCTCAATGGCGTTTATGCCGCCCGTTATGGGATTCTGGCGATGTTGGGGTTGTGGATTCTGTATGCTTTCACGGGACTTCGTTCCGGGATTTCAAAACCCCGTTCATCGGCCGATTCACTGGATTCCAAACTCACAGTCAGTGGTTCATCAGCTGCTGTGATTCCGCCGCCGGGTATTTTTGATGACTTTCTGCAAAATCAATCTGGCAAAAAAAGCTGAGAGACGAGCGTGGTGCCTGCCTATGTCAAGACGGGCATCGTTAATGAGAGATTTTAAAAGATTAACTGTGAGCGACAAACTTCAATGAGGTTCGCCATGATTCTGAATAAAACAAGTTCTCGCGGTTTCGCAACAGCTTACCAGACGCCAATTTTTCATCGAAAAAATTTGCTGAGTTGGTCGGTGTGTCTGATGGGCTGCTTTCTCTGCCTGAGTTCAATTATTGAACAGCCCGTCCTGGCGCAGAAGTCGGTTGTCAAAGAGCGTGTTCCCGCTCCCGATTTGAAAAAATGGCCGAAAACCGCCGTTTATATTCCCGTGGATGAGTTGGATGCCTTAATCACACGCGACCGCAGCGGCGTGTTATTGCCGCGTGCCCAGTTTGAGGCATTGAAAAAACAGGCCAAAGTGAACTCAGGTGGCGTTGAACTTCCCCGGTCAGAGATTGTGATTCATGATGCAACCTACCAGACAAAGGTCTCTGATCATCAGTTATTAATCGAAGCGACGATTTCCTTTCGACAATTTGAACAGCAATTAGTGGTGATGAATTTGCCTTTGAATGGGTTGGCGATTGAATCTGCAATATTGGATCAACGTCCGGCGATGATTGCGCGTTCCACAGGAAAAACTGCGATGCTGCAGTTATTCAGTCAGCTGCCGGGCGAACATCGGCTTGTGCTGCAACTGTCAGCGCCTTTGAATACCGTTGGCAGCGATCAGGTCTCGCAGTTTCAACTCCTGCCTCATGTCGCCAGCCGATTCAAGATAGAAATTCCCGCAAAGCAGCACCTCGTCGTGAATGATTTGATCGTGAAGCCGTCTGCCTCGGTAGACAAAATAGAACATTATGAACTTCCCATCGGCGGTGATGGACAGGTTAGTTTAAAAATCACAGAGCAGGCCCGGCAACAGTCGAATGATTCTCTGATCTTTGCCCGCACCGCGATTGGTATTGCAGTGAGTCCCGGGAAAGTTGCCTGGCAGGCACAGTCGGCTCTCACAATTTTTGGTCAACCCCTGGATCGGATCGTGCTCAGCGTTCCTCAATCTCTGGAAATTGTCAGTGTGGAATCAACGGGCTTGGAATCATGGGTATTAAACGACAGTATGCAGGATCGAAACAGAACTGAGATCACCCTGAATTATCGGCAACCCATTGAAGGGGAGCGTCACATTGTCTGTCGCGGCGTGATGACAACCGAGACAGATCAAGCCTGGAAAGTTCCTGATCTTTACATCGAAAAGATAAACTCGCACGTTGGTTCTGTCTTGATTCGCTATCCGTTGGGCGTTCGTTTGCAGGTTGAAAAGACGGACGGCGTCAGGCGGCAGGCACTTGAAAAGACACCAATGCGGAAAGAAACTCCCGAACGTATCGTAGTCAGTCCCGGGTTGGATTATGATTTCTGGCAGCAGAAGTTCGAGATAACTCTGGTAACTCAGGAAAAACGTTCCGAAGTGCAGATGGCCGCTTCTACGATTGTAAACATCAATGAGCAGGGTATGGATCTGCGACTGGTCACGACCGTGGAAAGTCTGTTTGCGCCGCTGTTTGAATTTCAGATGAAAGTTCCGGCCGAGTGGACCATTCTGGGGGCAACTCTACAGGACAATAACATCGACTGGAAAGAATCCTCCCGAGAAGCAGGCAGCAAGTTGATTCGACTCACTTTCCCCAAAGCGCTGCCCGCCAATACGGAAGCCAAAGTCGTCGTAGTTGCCCATCGTGATCTGGAAAACTGGCCTCCGGATGCCGACAGTCTGTTGCTGGAACTCCCCAAAATAGAACTCCCCCAGGCGAAAATCCTGGAAGGCTCGATTGTGATTAACGCCGACAGTGACTGGGATCTGGTTCCCAGCGGGTTGACGAATCTGGAACCGATGCAGGAACGGCTGCCCCAGATGCGCTTCGGATATCAGTATCAGGACAATAACTACTCAGGCAGTCTGACTGTATCCCGTAAGCCACTGCAGTTGGCCGCGCATCATTTACAATATATAAGACTGGATCAGACGACTTTATTTTCACATTTCGAAGCGACTCTGAATGTAGAGCGGGGCAGTTATCGGACACTTATGGTCGCGCTGCCGGAAAGTGCAGGCACGGACCTTCAATTTCGCCTGCTGGAAACGACGGGCAAAATTATTGAACAGGTGGCCGACGAACCGCAGAACGAAGTGCGCGTCTGGACGTTGAAAATGGATCGACGCTTGAGCGGGAAACAGATTCTGGCAGTGACGGTAGAACAGCCTCGAAAAGTGGGGGAGACTGTCAAGGTTCCTCAATTGCAGATCATGTCTGCAGATCGCCAGTATGGCGAGGTGGCGTTCGAAGCCGAAGGGGATCAGCGGTTGAAAATTCAGGCAACCGGTTTGCGGGGGCAATCGCTGACATCCATTGATGCCGCCGAACTGCAATTGCCGGTGGCATATCAGCCACGCGAACGAATTGTGGCTGCCTATCGGTTTGTCGGAGTCGGACATCAGATTCAGGCTGAGGAAACCCGCTTTGATCAGACAGCGGTTCCGACGGCGATTGCGCATCAACTGATCTTGAAAAGTGTGTTAGGGCATGCAGGAGAAGTCCAAAACGAGGCAACACTTCTGTTTTCGGCGGTGGGCGTTCAATCGCTGCAGGTTGTATTACCCGATCAGGCACAATTGCTGTCTGCACTTGTGGATGAAAATCCCGTTGAAGTTCGCAATACCGGTCAGGCTTTCATCATTCCCATTTCGTCTGACAGTCAATCTGACGGCACTCATACATTGAAGCTGTTGTACGATGCAAACCGGCCTCCCGTATATCAGGCACGACAATTTACACAAACGCCGCCACAGGTAGCCGTTGTGGATGGAACAGGACAGACTCAACCCTTAAAAATTCTGAATCAGGCATGGTCTGTTCTGTACCCAAATGAGTTTCTCATCACAGAGAGTTCGGGAGATTTTACACCCGATAAACCATTAGAGCGTCCCGGTCTGATTGAAAACGTGCGCCAGCACCTTTCCGTACTTCCGTTCAGGAATATTCTGGGTAGAGCGTTTATTGTTTTGATTGTCTCCCTTGCAATTCTGATTTGCACCTACTGTTTCCGCAGAGGGGGTCTCTCAGGTATAGCGTCTCTTGTGGGAGGATTCTGTGTACTGTTTTTGTTGTTTCTCTTGCTATTGCCCGCGCTGGACTCGCCACGTGCGTCAGTAAGAATCTCGGGGGAACGGCCATCGCCGTCTGCGTATTACCTTAATGATACGAAAGACCTCAACTTTAATGAACGAGAAGCTATGGGAGTAACGGCAACACCTCAAACGGAATTCAGTGTAGAACCTGCTGCGAAACCAGAAGCTGTGAATCTTCCCTCATTAGCAGAAAGGGATTCGTACAGAAAACAACCAATTTTAGATCAAATGGTGCCAGATCTGAAAAATCAACGGTTAATCACAAAATCTAAAAGACGAATTGAAGGTGGTCAGGTCTTTTCCCAGGGAATGAAGGGGAAGTCTGATCTCACGGTCACCAAACTCGGTGAGTCTGCGAAAAAGGAAATGGCTGATCAATTCGCCGAGCCGCTGCCTGCCAGAGTATTGGGGGGGCGATTGTCGGTGGTGGCTCCTTTGCCGGAGCCGGAAGGTTTCCGGTCGCTGGCATTTCAATATTATGGTGAACCTCAGCAAAAACCTTTGGCGCTGGTGGTTTCGCTGCAGCAGACACACAGCAGTCAGAGAATATTCATCGCCGTGATTGCCGGCATGCTCTGGTTGTCCTGGTTGTTACGGGGAATATCTTGTGTGAGAAAACTGCTGGTGATTCTGGTTGGCGTTCTATTTCCTGTAGCCTGCAGTGCACTTTTTCCCGTCAGATTTCAGGAAGTTCTGGATGGTCTCTTTTTTGGATCGATTCTGACAGCCGTGTTCTGGGGACTAGACTGGTTTGCGCGACATCTTCGATCGGAAATCAAAGCGGTACTCTGTTCTGCAGATAAGCAGAAGGCCACGATTGCTTCACTGATTCTGCTCGGCACTTTAATGAGTGACCCTGGGGCTGTGTTTGCTCAACAGAAACCCGTAGTCGAGCCACGTCCACCTCAGGATCTGGTCGTCCCCTATGAAGCAGGCACTGATCCTCTCAGCTCACAACGAATTTTTCTGTCACGCGACGAATTTAAGAAGCTCTGGAATGCAGCACACCCTGATCAGCCGGTAGATCAGGCAGACCTATCTGTGGGAGCCGTCAGTCAGGCGCTGTATGCTGCCAAAGTACAGACGGGAGCAGAAGCAGGTCAGGCCATCGTGCATGTGACGGGGCGTCTGGTAATTCACACGGTTGGCAACCAGCCCGTCACACTCCCTTTACCGTTGGGAGAAGCCGCGATTAGCAGTGCGCTGTTGGATGGAAAATCAGCAACGTTATTGACGTATCCTCAGAATAAATTCAGCGCGACAAAAGCAGTCGCAGAGCATTTTTATTCCATTGTCATTTCCAAGCCGGGTCTGCATCTGCTGGATCTGGAATTCGATCTTCCCGCGCAGCAGGCCGGAACCGCAGGCAGTTTTCGCATTGATCTGCAGGCGGTTGCCAGCGGACGATTGACTCTGGAACTTTCCGATCCGGAGTCACAAATCAGCGTCACAGGGACCAGAGCCGCTTATCGCAAGCAGATGGTCGCAGGGAAAGCAGTGCTTGAACTCCCCATCGATCAGGGGGGCGATATTCAAATCGCCTGGCGACCGGCAGAAGCGCGTGGCGCCATTCAGGGAATCGTGCAATGTCAGTCCACAATCTCAACGATCATTCAGGATGCGGGTCTGGAACTGCAGAGCGAGCATCAATACCATATCCGGCAAGGGGAAATTAATCAGGCGATTTTACAAATCTCCGAAGGGTTACGCATCCAATCCATCAGTGGTCCCGATGTCGGGGGCTGGGAGATTGTGGGCACTGGCGAAGCACGCCGCATCAAGATCTTCTTGCGACGTGATATTAAAGATGCGACCAAGGTAAATGTGGTCGCCTTTCAGCCGTTATCGATAGGCAAGCAATCCCGATCTCTCAATTTACCCCAGATCGTGCCTGAGAATATTACAAATGAAACCGGGACTGTCGGCGTGTATTCCGTGCCCTATTTTCAAATTCGACCCGAAGAAATTGCGGGGGCGATTCAGATCGATTCGCGACAATTTCAGAATCCGGCTACTTCTTCACCGATATTAAACATCGCCGGACAGGCTTTGAATCCGCAATGGGCATATCGTTTTTCCCGACGGCCATTGACATTTCGTTTTGCTGTCTCCCGCAGACAGGCGGATAAGCAGGCGATCGCCGAACACGCTGTTTTAGTGTCACCCCGAAAAATGACTCTTTCCAGCAAGGTGAGATATCATTTGAAGGGAATTCCTGAATCGACGTTTGTACTTGAACTGCCGGAATCTTATCTGGTTCTGAATGTCAACGCGGAAGGGTTGGACGACTGGTATGTTATTGAGCAGAATGCCGATGATATGCGGGTACTGATTCTCGAATTTGCGGAGCTGAAAACAAGTCAGGTGGATATCGTCCTGGACGGTGTGGTTTCACGGGATGCCAACCAGCGTGACGCAGAAATCGTGATGCCGACCCCTTTGGAAGTATCATCGATCCGCAGCGATCTGGCCATCTGGTGTGATGAATCTCTGGTAGCCCGTGCTCCGGAATTAAAGGACTGGCGTTCGATTTCGGCTGATGATTTGTCGTCTGAACTGAAAGCACAGCAATCCCGACTGCCTCAATTTGCATTCCGTTCAACGGCAGAATTACCAGAGTGGATTAAACTGGAACTTTCTCCCGCGCAGCCCGGTATTACAGCCAACTCCCTGGTAATGACAACCGTAGGGAATGTTTCGGTGAGTCATACAGTGGGGATTCGCTGGTCCATTCAGGGGGCTGCTACCGATGTATTATCGTTTACAACTCCTGCCTGGTTGGGTGAGCATCTGGATTTTCGTGGGGAATCGATTCGACAGGTGGATAAACGGGTGATTGGTGGTGCCGTTGTGCAATGGACCATTTATCTGCAGGATTCGGTCGAGGGGTCTTACTTCATCACAGCTGAATCGACGTTGTCCCCTCCTGCTTCCGGTCAGATCGAAATCCCCCAGGTGCGCGTGATGGATACCAGTGGCAAAGTTGATCCTCTGACAACCGAGCTGGAGACTCAACAACATTATCTGATGCTCGTGAATCATTCATGGGCACGACTTTCTTTGCTGAATCAGGCAAGTATTAATTCCGTTGATCGTCAGGAAGTGCCTCTGGTGATTAACGATGCTCTGGCAAATCAGGCGATGGAACTGGCACGCATCATGCGTAGCGACAAACCTCCCACTTACCAGATACAACAGTTCCAGGCTGATCAAGGGGCCGCCGCTGCCGTCAATCTGGCCGAGTTGACAACGGTATTGGCTAATGATGGCAGCTGGAAAACCCATGCTGAATATCGATTGCGAAACCGTTCACGTCAATTTCTGGCGGTGCGCCTTCCGGAAAATACTCAAGTCTTGAGCGCTTTTGTAAAAGAGATGCCTACTGCTCCGGTTCTGCTAAAACGTGATCCGCAAATAAAGGACTCAGGCGAAGCTGTTTACCTGATCGCATTGCCCAAAGGGAGTGCCGCCGATCTGTCGTTTTCAGTGAATTTGATTCTGGCAGGTCGCTTGTCAGCACCGTTACCCCAAGGGGCCTTTCGCTGGCAGGCAGAGACAATTGATTTACAGCCACCACAGATTGTGATCCCTGCTGAAGATCCCGATTATGGGATACCGGTGGCTCAAACCAGGTGGACCGTTTATGTTCCCGACGAATATTCTGCGACAGCACTGCTCGATGATCCGCGGACCAATATGACTCCCGTTGAAAAAGTGGATGCTGCTGGTTTGAATTTTACAAACCTGACCAAAGATGTTGAAAATTTATACTCCGTTTACAGCGGCAGCAAAAGTGATCGCGTTCGCAGCCGGGTGATCAGTAACCTCAAACAAGTGGAACAACAGCTGGATACGAGTTCGTTTTCGAGCGGTGGGCAGCAGAGCTTGCGAATCAAACAGCAGATTGGTGAGATTCAATTAAAGGAGCAGCAACGTCAGGCACAACAGGAAAAACTACTTCGTTCTTCCCAAGATGCAAATTCAAATGGGAGGGCGGACTTTGACTCGGAAGAAACGTTTAATCAGTTAGTCATTGGAAATAATGAGACGTTGTTTAAGGCGAATAGCGGCTCCGGTTCTCAAACAGAACTGAACGCGGCATTCGGCCAACCTATAGTCGGGACCCCGGTCGGAAAACCAGGGCCTCCCCATCCAGTCAAAGATACAAAATCTCAATTAAAAGGATTCTCAAGTTATAATCCAACCGACAAAGCTGCTGAAAAAAAACAACAGGGAGCGCAGTCTCAACCCGTTGATAGCCGTGCGCTCCGGCGCCAGCAAAGCTTCGAAAATGCTGCCGGACAGTTTCAGTCTCCGTTAGGGCTTCAGCAGCAAGGGCAAGTGCCGGGTGCTGGTGTTTTAAGTTCCAACGATGGTAAAAGCTCTGGGAAAAAGCCGATGATGCCCCCTGCAGGGAGCTTCAGGCCCGAGTTTAAACGGGAAAATCAATCTCAAGAAATGCCTGCTGAACCAATGGCTGGTGGATTTGGCGGAGGGCTTGGCGGATTTGCTGCAGATCCATTCTCTCGTGCTGCAGATCGTCAAACTAATGTGACCTGGGGAATGGAGAACCGGAGCCAACAGACTGCCTGGACTCAAACTGGGGGGATTTCTCTGAAGTTTGGTCTTCCCCTGCATGGTCATAAACTGGAATTCACAAAAATTAATGGTCAACCCAAACTGGCATTAAACGTGAGACCTGAGAACACGTACGAGGTTGGTTCCGCGCTGCTTTGGACTGTGCTCTGGAGCGTAGTTTTGATCGGACTGCTATTGTCTGCAACCTGTTGCCCGCAATCAGCAGTGTCACAAAAATGGTTGGGGGTTTTGCTTGCTCTGTTCGGTTTAGCAGGCTGGTTATTCCTGCAGGGATGGA